>JAZRGI010000054.1:0-6601 GCA_045644105.1 Eubacteriales bacterium
ACCTTTGCAAAAAGAACAACCTGACGCCCGGAACCGATATCACCATTGATTCCACTAGCTACGCAAAACCCGATGCATTGCGCGACGCTCTTGCAAGCGGTAACGTTGATATTGCCGTACTTCCCGAGCCGATGGTAACCATTGCCGTAAGTTCTGCAAAGAAAAACAACGTCAATCTGACAAACGCACTGGATCTGACTGCCGAATGGAACAAGGTAAACGCAGTGGGCTCTTTGGTGCAGGGTTGTATCGTTGTACGCACGGCATTCCTTGAGGAGTACCCCGAAGCGGTTGCGGAATTCCTTGCCGCATACAAGGCATCAATCACCTATCTAAACGAAAATTCCGCACAGGCTGCACAGATGATCGCCGACAACGGCATCTTTGCCAACGCAACGGTTGCCGAAAAAGCCATCCCGAAATGCAACGTCTGTTATCTGGACGGTGCCGAAATGAAGGCGGCAATGGAAGTCTATCTCACCGCGCTTTCGGGCATCAATGCCGCTTCTATCGGTGGAAAGCTTCCTTCTGACGATTTCTACTACCTCGCAAAATGAAGTTGTTTTGGCGATGTGCCAGAGTGTTCTTCATTACTGCATTCTGGCTCGGCATTTGGGCTTTTGCGGCATGGCGCATCGGAAAGCCGTTGCTCTTTCCCACTCCCCTCTCGGTTTTAAAAAGGCTTTGTGAGCTTTTGTCAACCGCCGAATATTATACCGTTACCGCACGTTCGCTTTGGAACGTTCTTTCGGGAATTTTGCTTGCAATGGCGACAGGTTGTCTATTGGCGGTTCTGACGTCACACGTCAAACTCTTGCGGGAGCTGCTACTACCGGCAATGACCGTCATCAAGGCAACTCCGGTGGCATCCTTTATCATCCTCGCATTGATCTGGATCGGAGCGGCAAGTGTTCCGACTCTGATCACCTTCCTGATCGTCCTCCCCGTCATCTGGACCAATCTTGACGAAGGATACACCAAGATCGATCCCGCGCTTTTGGAGGTTACCTATGCGTACGGAATGTCGAGGCGGCGCCGTACCCGCGTCCTGACACTTCCGTCGTTGAAACCCTATTTTGTTTCTGCTTGCAGAACCTCTTTGGGCCTTGCATGGAAAGCCGGCATTGCCGCCGAAATCATTTCTATGCCGCGCGGTGTGATCGGAACGATGATCGGTGAATCCAAGCTTTACATCGAAACGGTGGACACCTTTGCTTGGACGTTGACGGTGATCCTGTTAAGCCTTGCCATCGAGGCATTGGTGACGGCGCTTTTAAAACACCGTCCGAAATCGCGTTTCAATGAGGAGGTAAGCGATGCTGCACATATGTGATCTTTCTTTCTCATACGAAAAAAAAGCCGTGCTTGATCATTTTTCACTTTCGATCCTTCCGGGAGAAATCGTTGCTGTGATGGGCGCATCGGGATGCGGAAAAAGCACCTTGTTGAATCTGATTGCAGGGTTGAAAAAGCCGAGTGCGGGAACGATTGAATGCAATGCCAAGCGTATTTCCTACGCCTTTCAGGAGCCACGCCTCTTTCCGTGGATGACGGTGGAAGAAAATCTGCTTGCCGTACTTGCAAAGCAGGATGAGGATGCATCGGAACGGATAGAGAACGCCTTGTCGATCGTTTCTCTTTCCGATGCAAAAAAGCTCTTCCCCTCCGAACTTTCCGGAGGAATGAAGAGCCGCGCCTCCCTTGCCCGCGCTTTGGTATACGGCGGTGATCTCTTCCTTTTGGATGAGCCGTTTTCGGCATTGGACGAGCAATTGCGTACCGCTCTTGCCGACACGTTACGAAAGGAATTCAAGAAACGCGGTGCTACCGCAATCATCGTAACGCACAGTCTTGCCGAAGCCGAATCAATGGCAGACCGAATCATCACGTTACCCTAAATAGCAAAATCGACCGCCATGCAAAATTGCACGGCGGTCGATTTTTATCTTGATTACGGAAGCACGATCTCCTCATAAATGCGCGGAATCACGCGTGTATCACATGTTAATTCTTCTCCCGTCATGGCATCAAACATACCAAAATGGATCGGAACGGTATGTCCCGCACCCACACGCTTGGAAAACGCCGCCGCATCGGTAGCGTTCATGTTGTTCCCCTTGCCGTTGATGGGCAAAAACAACACGTCGGGCGCATGGGAAGGAAGCGATGCAAACACGCGCTCACTGTAAAGCGTGTCACCGGTGACATAATATTGCTTTCCTTCCGCCATCAACCAAAGACCAATGGCGTTGGGATCGGAATGTTCAGCCCTGACGGCACGGAAAACGACGTTCCCCTCCGTCCAAGTCGTCCCCTCGTTAAAAAGCACGTATTGGTTGTTGCCGCCAAAGGTGGTGCGCAAGGATTGCCATCCGCCACAGGGGGCTAACACCAATACCGAGGAGTTCTCTGTCAAGTAATATTTCAAAGTTTCCTTATCAAGATGGTCAAGATGATCGTGTGTGATGACGATCACGTCGGGTTGCAGCTGCAGAAAACGTTCGTCCACGGGGACTCTGCGATAATTTGCCGGTTCTACCGTTTTGACGTGATCGGAAAGATAGGGATCGACAACGATCCGCTTTCCGTCGGTTTCCAATAAAAGACCTGCCTGACCGAGCCAAGTAATCTTCATTTTCCCCCGGCTCCTTTCAGTTTTCTTCGGGAATGATTGGATAAAGTTGAATGGTGTTTCCTCCGTCCACGACAAGCTCGGCACCCGTAGTGTTGCGTGCGTGTGCAGCAAAATACCATACAGCATCGGCTACGTCCGCACCCATCGCAACGTCACCGATAGGCGTATAGCGCGAGGGAACCTTTGCATAAAATTCGGGATTCTTTTCCCAACGGTCGGTCTTGATCATACCCGGTAGCACTGCGTTGACGCGGATATTGTATTTTCCGAGATCCAAAGCCAATGCGCGCATCATACCAAGCTGCGCCCCCTTTGACGTAACGTAAGCGACACGGTCGGGGATGGCACGATATGCGGTGTTGGAATTGACGAACACCACGTTGCCTCCGCCATTCTCCTTCATCCGCTTGGCGGCTTGCTCGACCAAAAGGTAATTCCAGACGACGTTGGTGTTCAGAACACGCATCAAATCCCCGATCGGATTCTCGAAGATCTTCATTCCCAAGCCCTGATCGGCGGCGTTGAGAACCAGAGTTTCAACAACGATTCCCTTTCGGTCAAGCTCCTCAAAAAGACGTTTGACGGAATCTTCGTCCACATTCCCCTCCGCGGTCAGAGAATCGATTGCCACGCCGTCAATTTGCACGCTCGGGAATGCGGCACGGTATTTTTGCTCGCAGTCACGAACCTTCTCGGAGCTTCTGCCGGTAAAGACAATATTCCAACCCTCGGATGCGAATTTTTCAACGATTGCCACACCGGTATTGATGCAGGCACCGGTAATCAGTACGGTTTTCATACAAATATCAATCCTTTCCTCATGTAATAAAAATACAAAAGCTTGCCGTTTTTTTCAAACGATCATCATAAAACTCTGTCAAATACACGGACGTAATCCACCACAAATTGATCGTTAAGGCTATCCTCCGCCCGTGGCTCATGCCTCGTTCCGTCTCCGCGTCTATACCCTTGTACCTCTGTTGTCAGCAGTATAAACTGCGGCACCTTGGATATGGGGTACGTCGTTCTCGCCATTTCCTTTCCGTCGTAGTAAAACACGTATTTATCCTCTGCCCAAAGCAATCCAAAGCGATGGAACTCATTTTCCTCCGCCTCACAGCCCTCACCCGAGGGGTTGACTCCTTTTTCACAGATGTTCCCCTTAAAATCGTAAGCAACACGGGCATCGTACTTAAGGTCAGCACCGTATCCTCCGTAAAAATTACCCGAGGTCAGCTTGTGCTTTCCGAAGTACTCCATGATATCCACCTCAACACCACTCCATTCCGGATCATACGTAATTCCGGGAGAAGGGGTTTGCAACCAGAAAGCCGACCACCATCCGTTGGTCTTTTGAAATCGGCATCTAACCTCATAATATCCGTAACGGTGCATGAATTTCGGCTCGGGGATCTTTCCAAGAGGCCAAAAATTGTTGTCGCCGCAGGCATTGACCTTTGAGTCAAAGCTATATCTGGGAATATCAAAGGAATTCGAACCCGTTTGAAGCTGTGCCGAGCAGATTCTGCCGTCTTCAAGTCGAACAGGAGAAAATACAACGTTGCTATCTCCGTCAAGAGATACGCCTTTGTCGCAGTAAGCAGGAAAAGGTCTGCCCCAAAAGTTAAGTCTGAAATCCCATTTTGTGCGATCAAGCTGATCGCCGTCAAACTCATCTGACCATACAAGCTTCCAATTTCCGTCAGGCAAAAAGCTCGGTTCATGATCTGCGATCTCGAATTTATTCATTATATTTCTCCCTTAGAAATAAAATTCGGTCTTTGCAGGACGAATATCGGTGAGCGCGCCCGTGTAATGACGCAGATTATGCTCCACGTAGGGATGCTTGAGGCACTCCTCCTCGTTGAGTTCAATGCCAAGACCGGGACGGTCGCCGATTTTGATGCGTCCGTTCTCGTAGATCAGATTTTCGTCGGTGACGTATTTTCTGTAGTCTACGTCACTGTACATGATCTCCAAAATACAGAAGTTGGGACAACAAGCCGCCAATTGCAGAGTTGCGGCGTTTGCAATGGGACCCGAAGGATTGTGCGGCGCAAAGGGGATGTAGTTCGCCTCTGCGATTGCGGCAATCTTCTTCAGTTCCATAATGCCGCCCGCGTGCGAAATATCGGGTTGAATGTAGTCACAGGCGCGACGGCGGAACAACTCGTTATAATCAAAGCGCGTGTAAAGTCGCTCACCTGCCGAAATGGCAACCGGTGATTTTGCGCGAACCGCTTCCAAAGCTTCAAGATTGTTGGGCGGTACGGGTTCTTCCAAGAACATCGGCTTGAAGGGTGCAACCTCTTGCGCAATCTTAATACCCGTGGGAACGTCAAAGCGACCGTGCGCCTCGATCAAAAGGTCAACGTCGTTTCCAACCGCCTCACGCACTGCCGCAATACAACGGATCGCCTTGTCAAGATCCTGATTTGATATCTGGAGATAGTTCTTACCAAAGGGATCCCACTTCATCGCCGTAACGCCGCGTTTGACTGCCTCTCTTGCCTTTTCGCCAAACTCCTCCGGCTCACGCGCCCCCGCAAACCAACCGTTGATATAAATGCGACAATCCTCGTTGATCTTACCGCCAAGCAACTGATAGACCGGAACCCCCAAGGATTTACCGAGAATATCCCACAGTGCCATTTCTACCGCAGAAAGCGCGCTCATCAGCACGGCACCTCCACGCCAATAGGCATCGCGATAGATATCGTGATAGTGCTTTTCGATCTGTCGGGGATCCTTACCAACAAGATAATCCTTCAAGTGCTCGATTGCACCGACAAGCGCCTTTTCCTTATACTCCAGCGTTCCTTCGCCAACACCTGTAATACCCTCATCGGTATAGACCTTAACGAACACCCAGTTGGTACGGAAGCAATCAACCACAAAGCTTTTGATGTCTGTAATTTTCATTTTTCTATGCTCCTTTTCAGTCTTCCTCTACTGCGTCGTAAACACGGACAAAATCAATTTCAAAGCAATCGGGACAAGCCGAGAACAACTCCTCGACGGGATTTCCCCATTCCTTCTTTTGCGTGGTCGTTTCTCCTTCTCCACCCTTTTTGGTAAAGTGGCGGTGATAGCCGTGACACTCGGTGGAAACCAGCAGGAACTGCTCTACGTCCGAAACCACGCATTCGGGGGCTAACTGCGAGCCGATCAACTTGCCGTCGGTATAGAAGGTGTATCCGTCTTTAGACCAATCCACGCCGTAGTAGTGCCATCCGTCTTCGGTTTCCTTGTAGTCAAATTCGTAGTGACCGTACCAATGACGGTTTTTACCGTATCCGCCCCATCCGCAACCGCAGATCATCTTTCCGTCGCTATGTTGGCGGTAGTTTTCCATAATGTCGCATTCAACACCGGCTCGCTCGGGAATGGGATGTGAACCAATTCCGGGAGCCTGCAACCAGAATGCCGCATGCCAACCAGAATGCTTGGGCAGACGGCAACGGATCTCGTAATAGCCGTACTTGTGCAAAAACTTGGGCGGTTTGATCTCTCCAAACGGATAAAAGGACTTGACGTCGGGTTCCACCGGTTTATCAAAGGTAAGCGATCCCGTTTGCAGGTGTGCCGAATAAAAATCATCACCCTTACGGACAAGGTTGATCTTCAACGTACCGTCACTGACCTCGATTCCCTCTTTGGTAAAGGTGGGAGATTCATGCCCCCAGAAATAGAGGCGGTAATCCCAATTGTCCTCATTCAGTACGTTTCCGTCAAACTCATCGTTCCATACCAGCTTCCATTTTTTATTGGAAGGCAACAGACTTGGAGCATGACCTTTGACCGATTCCTCACGGTTCATATTGATAGTTTGCAATTCTACAGGATTAAACGCCATAATTGATTTCTCCTTCTTGACATTTTTGAATAGCTATGCTATACTCTTATATGATATCATAAAAAGAGCAAATAAAAAAGCCATAATCCTACGATTTTATATAAAAAAAC
>JAZRGI010000055.1:0-3751 GCA_045644105.1 Eubacteriales bacterium
AATGGCTCAATGGCGTCCATCTTCTCTCCCGTACCGATAAACTTGATCGGCTTGCCCGTAACGTAGCGGATCGAAAGTGCCGCACCGCCTCGGGTATCGCCGTCCAGTTTGGTAAGGATCACACCCGTGATATCCAACAGATCGTTGAAGGTTTCGGCTACGTTAACCGACTCCTGACCGATCATAGCATCTACGGTGAGCAAGATCTCGGTGGGGTTGACCGCCGCCTTGATGTTTTTCAGCTCATCCATCAACACCTCGTCGATCTGCAACCGACCTGCGGTATCGACAAATACCATGTCGTATCCCTTTTGGATGGCGTACTTGACACCCTCCTTGGCGATCTCCACGGGGGAAACCTTGTCACCCAGGGTGAATACCGGAATATCCAACCGCTCTCCGACCACCTGCAACTGCTTGATCGCCGCCGGACGGTAAATATCGCCGGCAACCAACAAGGGACGCTTGCCCTGCTTTTTGTACATTCCCGCAAGCTTGCCCGCGTGCGTGGTTTTACCCGCACCCTGCAGACCAACCATCATAATGACGGTGGGCGGTTGGGACGCGATGGTCAGTTTGGATTGCGAGCCACCCATCAGACGCGTCAATTCCTCGTTGACGATCTTGACGATCTGTTGTGCGGGCAGAAGAGATTCCAAAACCTCCGAGCCAACGGCTCTTTCGGATACGATCTTGATAAATTCGCGAACCACCTTGAAGTTACCGTCTGCCTCGAGCAGTGCGAGCTTGATCTCGCGCATACCCGCCTTGACGTCGGCTTCGGTGAGCTTACCCTTGTTACGGAACTTTTTGAAGGCGTTATTGAGCTTTTCTCCAAGACTTTCAAACATCAGCTTATCCTCCTTCAATTGTGTTGTTCGTTGTTACGAGCGCACCGCCTCGGCAAGCTCGCGTGCCGCATCAACGACACCGTCGTTGCCCTCGGTCTTTTGCAAAAGACCGATCAGACGCTCCGCGCACTCCTGCGTTTTGCGGAAGCGCTCGGCAAGTCCAAGCTTTTCCTCGTAAAAACGAAGCTCCTCCTCGGCTTTTTTGATCAGATCCCGCACACCCTGACGGGAAATGCCGATCTCCAACGCGATTTCGGCAAGCGAAAGGTCGTCGTTGTAGTAAAAATCGAGCACCGTGCGCTTTCTCTCGGAAAGCACCTCGCCGTAAAAATCCAACAAAAAACCGATTTCCAAATTCTTTTCAAACATTTTTCTCCACGTCCTTTTTTGTGTGTAAAGTAAAATGCTTTACAAGTATACCATACCTTCCCCGTTTTGTCAAGAGTTTTTTTCAATTTTTTCGTTTTATTTTTTGTTTTATTTTTTTGTTTCGTTCGCCTTTGAACAAAGAACCCCTTGACTCAAAAAATGCTGCGCTGATTTTATTTGTGTTTTGTTTATCGGTTCCCCTCTTTTGAACCGCACGTCTATCGCGTGGTTTTCAGTATACAAAAAGAATAACGAGCGACCGATGATCGCCCGTTATCCTAATTATGCCATTGTGATATTTTTGCTTAAATCAAGCCTTCTTTCCCAGCTTCAGCGTCTTCTCATAAGACGCCATCACTGCTTGCATGGTGGTTGCGCGGAAGGCTCCCTCCTCCAACGCCTTGACACCCTCGATGGTGCTTCCGCCCGGACTGCACACGGCGTCCTTGAGGGTTGCGGGATGCTCACCCGTAGTCAAAAGCATTTTTGCCGCGCCCGCAAGCGTCTGCGAGGCGTACAGCAGAGCTTTTTCGCGCGAAAGACCGCAAGCCACCGCACCGTCGGCAAGCGCCTCGGCAAACAGGTAAACAAACGCGGGGCCACAACCCGAAAGCGCGCTTGCCGCATCAATCTTTTCTTCGTCAATGCGATCCAATCTGCCCGCCGCCGAAAGCGCGTTACAAAAGACCGCGAGCATTTCGTCGCTCACAGATTCGTTTGTTGTATAAAGGATCATTCCCTCTCCTACCGCTACCGGCAGATTGGGCATGATGCGAATGACGGGAACGCCCGTGCCCGCGTACTCTCGCAGTGTGGCAAGCGAGATTCCTGCCGCCATACTGATCAGAACGGGGGGCGTTTGTCTTGCATCGATCATCGGCTTTAGCCCTTCAAACAGAGCGGAAAGCGATTGCGGCTTGACGCCGAGAAAAAGATAGTCGCTCTTACCGATTACGGCATCGACAGTTGTGCTTTCGGCACCCAGCTCGCTTGCCAACAGCTCTGCCTTTTCGGCGCAGGCATCGCAAAGAAGCAGGTTTTCTCCCGTGACAGTTGCGGCAACGCTTCTTGCCAGTGCGCCGCCCATGTTTCCGCATCCGATAAATCCAAAGGTATCTTTCATCTTTCGAACTCCTTTCGGGACATCAACGGATCTGTCCCTCTCCACTGATCACGTATTTGTAGGTTGTCAACTCGCAAAGTCCCATAGGTCCTCTTGCGTGCAGCTTTTGCGTAGAAATGCCGATCTCGCATCCAAGACCGAACTCACCGCCATCGGTAAACCGTGTGGAGGCGTTGACGTAAACGGCGGCACTGTCAACGGCGGCACTGAAATACGCCGCGTTTTGGCGATCTCTTGTGACGATCGCCTCACTGTGGTGCGTGGAGTGCTTGGCAATATGCGCCACGGCGGCTCTGACGTCGTCCACAACGGCAACGGCAAGGATATAATCGAGAAATTCGGTATCAAAATCGTTCTCGCCCGCCGCGACACCTCCAATGATAGCAAATGCGTTGGCATCTGTTCGCAGCTCAACGTCCATCATGCCGTTGACTTGTCTTTGGTCAACGAGTCGCGCCTTGAGTAGCGGCAGAAAATCCTTTGCGATTTTGCGATTGACAAGGCAGATCTCGGCGGCGTTGCAGACCGACGGGCGGCTTGTTTTGGCATTCTCCAGGATGTTGAGCGCAACATCAAAATCCGCCGTTTCGTCCACGTAGATATGGCAGATGCCGGTTCCCGTCTGAATACACGGAACCTTTGCGTTCTCCACGCAGGCACGGATCAGTCCCGCACCGCCGCGAGGAATGAGAAGATCGACGTATTCGGTTGCCGTCATCAGCTCGTTTGCCCCCGCGCGCGTGGTATCCTCTAAAATATTAACGAAATCCTCGCACATCTCAACACGACGAAGCCCCTTGCGCAGTGCCGCTACGATGGCTTGTGAGGATCGATAGGCTTCCTTACCGCCTCGCAGAACGCAAACGTTACCGCTTTTGAGGGCGAGTGCCGCCGCATCCGAGGTGACGTTGGGGCGACTCTCGTAAATGATGCCCACCACGCCCATCGGGACGCGTCTTTTTTGAATCTTTAAGCCATTGGGACGGGTGAACTGCTCCACGACTGTGCCGACGGGATCATTCAAGCGCGCCACCTCACGGATGCCCTCCGCCATCGCGTGGATCCTCGCCTCGGTCAGGCGGAGTCGGTCGATCATAACGTCACTAACGGTGCCCCGTGCGGCTTCCACGTCTTCGGCGTTTGCCGCAAGGATCTTTTTGCAATCCATTTCAAGCGCCCCCGCCATCGAAAGCAGCGCCGCGTTTTTCTCATAGGTTGCAGACATCGCCAAAAGCGGAGAAGCCGCCTTTGCTCTCTGTAATATTTCGGTTGTTGTCATGTTACTTTCTCCTTTCGGCAATCGAAAGTTAGCTTTGGGTGTGGCTTTTGCCGCGAAGCGCGATGAAGTTTTTTGTCAAGTTTTTTCAAAAAAACTTGTGGGGTGGAGGGGCAACGCCCTCCTCGTCGC
>JAZRGI010000056.1:0-3223 GCA_045644105.1 Eubacteriales bacterium
CCTCTCAAAATACGCCCATCAACGTTATTTCCAAAATTGAGGATGAGCAAATCGTTCTGATGACGGCGGACGGCTCCTATGAAACCATCGAAATCAAGGGCGTAAACCTCGGTTCGGGTGTCCCCGGACATTGGTCTACCGAATTTTACACCGACCGGGAAACCTACCTGCGTTGGTTCTCCATGATTCAGGATATGGGCGCTAACGTGATCCGTATCTACACCATTCTCTCCGAGGATTTTTACAATGCTTTTTACGAGTACAACAACGGACGCGAAGAGCCTTTGTATCTGATACAAGGCGTTTGGGTAAACGACTACGTTCTGAACTCGCACCACAACATCTACGACGATGCCTTCTGTGAGGACTTTTACACGCATTGCAAAGTGGCGGTAGACGTCATTCACGGCAAAAAGAAAATCTTTAAAAACCAATTGCACAGTGCAGGCTACGGCACCTATCGCAAGGACGTTTCGGATTGGGTGTTGGGATATATCTGGGGCGTTGAGTGGGAAGATCTGACGGTTGCCTACTCCAATGACTATTACCGCAACCAACCCGAATTTAACTCCTATTCGGGACGTTATCTCTCCGCATCCGAGGATGCAGAACCCTTTGAGGTTATGCTTGCCATGGTGGGCGACCGCACGTTGGAATATGAAACCAAGCGCTACCGCGAGCAACGCGCATTTGCCTTTTCCAACTGGGTAACCACCGATCCCTTCGATTATCCCATAGAGGTGGCAAAGCCATTTTCCAAATGCGTCGCCGTTGACACCGAGCATATTCTCTGCACCGATCAGGTGTTTTCGGGACAGTTTGCCTCCTATCACGTCTATCCCTACTACCCCGACTATCTGAATCTGATTTCCGACGAGGAATGGGAAAAGCTTGGAATTGGTGACAAATCTCTCTATGCTACCGAAGACGGCAAAACCAACACCTATCTCGCCTATCTGCAACGGCTCAACAACCATCACGATATGCCTGTCCTCATTTCGGAGTTTGGCGTTTCCACCGGTCGCGGCATTGCGCAAATCGACGTAAATACCAACAGAAATCAGGGACATATGTCCGAGCAGGAGCAGGGCGAGGCTCTGGTTTCCTGTTATCAGGATATCATCAAAAGCGGTTGTGTCGGCGGTTGTGTCTTTATCTGGCAGGACGAATGGTTTAAGCGCACCTGGAATACCATGTATGCGGTCGATCTGGAACGCACTCCCTATTGGTCGGACTATCAGACCAACGAGCAATATTTCGGTCTGCTTTCCTTTGATCCCGGCACCGAGCAAAGCGTTTGCTACGTTGACGGCGATATTTCCGAGTGGAGTGATCGGGACGTTGTGTCGACCAATGTCGACGGAAGTAGCCTCTCTATGAAATATGATGAACGGTTTATCTATCTGTTGGTCAAAAAGAGCGGATTCTCGATCGACACCGACAAGCTCTATATTCCCATCGACACCACGCAAAAATCGGGAAGCAACTATGCCGCGGGCGAAAACGTCAAGTTTGACCGTGCCGCCGATTTCCTTTTGGTGGTGGACGGAAAAGAAAACACGCGTCTGTTGGTGCAGGAGCGTTATGAAGCGCTTCGTGCCAACTACTCCACCGAAGTACACGGCTTCAACACCTACTATGACGGCAACGTGCCCGCCGCGGATTCTCCGCTCTTCCGCGAGATCTACCTCGTTCTGCAGTTAAACACCGACGAAGAAACCGAAGTAAGCCGTTTCCACACGGGACTTCTCAAATACGGCAACGCCAATCCCGCATCGGTCAATTTCAATTCGCTTGCCGATTTTATGGCGGGTGACGGGTACGTAGAGATCAAGCTGCCCTGGCAGCTCCTCAACTTTATGGATCCCTCCCGTATGATGATCCACGACGATTACTACGAGCATTACGGCGTAGAGTCGATCGAGATCGACCGTATCTATTTAGGTCTTGGCGACGGTACCGAATCGCGAATCGAACTGAAAGCCACAAAGATGAAGGCGTGGGGCAACGAGGTAACCTACCACGAACGACTCAAAGAATCCTACTATATTTTACAAGCCTTCTGGCGACAAGAATGATGAAGAAAATTTTTTCGGAAAGGAGCTTTTATGATCGAAACACTGTTATGGATCTACATTGCGATCTGTCTGTCACTGATCCTTTTTCAATGTCTGTTTATTGGCATCGGCATCCTTCGCTCTTATCTTGGCCGTCGCACCGTACGGCGCAGATATCTTGAAATCATCAAACAGTTTGAAAACATCTCGGTGGGCAAACCCGTTTCTCCGGATCATCAGGCTTTCTTAACGAAACTGACCATCACCTCGCAGCTCTACTACTTCGAGTTGGCTTTGAGCGCAATCTTGGAAGCAATTGAGGCAGGGACGCTCTCTCTGCGCGATCCCGACGAAATTACCAACGTTGTCATTGACATCCGGCATCGTGCCGTTAAGGGTGAGGAAAAATCCAAAGGACACTCCAAAATCAAATTGCGTCTGCGCCCCAAAAAGAAGTTGATCCTTCCCCTTCCCCGTGACGTATCCAAAGCTTATTTGGAGGAATACATCCGCCAAACCGCCCCCTCGATCATCTCCCTGACCTCATCGTATCGCAAAAAAGACTCCATCTCGCAAATGTTTTACGTCTTCATGCTCAAAAAGTACCGTTACTTAAGATATTGCTACACGTCGGAGCTGGTTGCCAATCTGCGTGACCTTCTGGACAACGGAGATTCGCTCTGTGCCGAAGGCGTTCTGCTTGCCGTATACCAGATCGGAGATCCCAACATTACCATAGAGGTTTTGAAGCAGATCGATACAAGCGAAAGGTTCCTGCACCCGAAGATCATCAGTGACGGATTGCTTTCTTTTGCCGGTGATGTTCCGCTTCTGCAAGAGTTGATATTGGATCATCTGTCGGAATTTTCCGAAACCATGCAGATCAATCTGCTCAACTACCTGCGCTTTGCATCCGGCGCGCACTGCGACCGTGTGTTGCAGATGTTGCAAAGCACCGAAACACCCGCCGAGGTTCGTTTTTCCTGCATCCGTTATTTTGGAAAGCATCGGTACGAGCCCGCCTACGACCTGCTTGCGTGCTTTGCATCCGGCAAACAAGAAACGCGCATTGAATACGCCATCATTGCCCTATCCGTACTTCGCCGTTACCCGTGTCAACAAACGATCGATATCGTCTGCGCACAGATCAACCATCCAAATTGGTT
>JAZRGI010000057.1:0-2776 GCA_045644105.1 Eubacteriales bacterium
GCGGCGCGTAACCGTGACCTCATCGTACGGGCAATCCAACTTTGCAAATTCGCCGCGATTGTCAAAAGTGACCGATACCTCGGCATATCCCATCGGTCGGCGGCTATCGGCACCGCCAAAGATAACGTCCTCCATTTTGGAGCCGCGAAGACTCTTGGACGAGATCTCTCCCAAAACCCAACGCATTGCGTCGGCAATGTTGGATTTTCCCGAACCGTTCGGTCCGACGATGACGGTTACGCCCTGCGCCGCGCCATCGGTGGTGTCCACACCCATGACCTGTACCTCGGGATTGTTTTCGAACACCAGCTTGGTTTTGTCGGGAAAGGACTTAAAGCCCTGCATTTCCAGTGATTTCAGATACACCGTTCGTTCCTCCTGCCATTCTTTCGGAATCGGTTACCAACCTCGCGCCGATAACCTTCCGCTGATCTTCACCGACGATTTTTTTGACGCGGGTGTCGGTTTCCCGCAACAGTCGATCGATATTTCGTCTGTTCTGCCCCACCGTCTTGGAGATTTCCCGTGTGGGGAGCAATAATATAATATCCTTGCCAAGAAGTTGTTGTTCCTCAAGGCAGGCTTTTAATTTTCGATAATAGTATTCGTTCTGCACCAATTCGCCCAGTGCCGGATGCGTAGGCCCTGCCACCGCCTCACCGCCCGTAAAGAGCGATTCTCCGTCACAAAGACCGATGCGCAGACACCTCACGCCGCTCTCCCGGAAGACGCGCAACGCCTCTGCCGATCTTTCGATCGCCTCATCGAGCGACAGCGGTTGATAGTCACCGCTCTCGTACATCCCGCAAAGCGGTGTATCCCGCAAAACCACGGTGGGATAGATCCTTGCCGCCTCGGCACCCATCAAGACGATGCGCTCCGCCGTTTCGATCTCGCTTTGCTTTGTGGCACCCGGCAAACCGATCATCATCTGCCCTACCAACGAAAATCCGGCTCTCACCACGGCACGGCAGGCGTCCTCGGCTTGCTTTGCCGTATGTCCGCGCCGCGTTGCCGCAAGGACGTTGTCGTCCATACTTTGGAGTCCCAATTCGATATGCCGCACACCGTAGCGTGACAAAATCGAAAGGATCTCGTCATCGATATAGTCGGGGCGTGTCGAAAGTCGGATCGACGAAACCCTGCCCGCCCTGACGTATTCTTGGGCAAGCTCCAAAAGCGCGATCATGCGATCACGATCGATGCCGGTAAACGAACCGCCGAAAAAGGCGATCTCGGCGCAGGTTTCGGGCTTCAGTGTTGCAAGCACCGACTCGATCTGCCCGACAAGCGCCTCCATACAGAAGCTCTGCCTGCCCGAAATGGCGCGTTGATTGCAGAAAACGCACTGATTGGGGCATCCCATATGCGGGATAAAGATTGGAATATTGGCGTGCGGCATATCAATGCTCGATGCCAAAGAGTTTCAAGGCATTTTGCGCCGCATCCTGCTCGGCTTGTTTTTTGGAATGCCCGCGTCCCTCTCCGATGCAATTGGAGTCGAGATAAACGGCAACCGTAAAGGTCTTGTTGTGGTCGGGGCCGCTCTCACCGACCGGACGGTATTCGAGCTTGCCCTGATCTTTTTGAATGAATTCCTGCAAACGCGACTTGGAGTCGATCAGATTTCCGTGTTGTTGCGTGGTAAGCTTCTCGACCGCCTCCTTGATGAAGGGCAACAAAAAGTTCGTGACCGCATCAAGCCCCTGCATTCCGCCCGCGTCAAGGTACATCGCCGCCAGGATCGCCTCAAAAGCATCTGCAATGATCGCCGCCTTGTCGGCTCCTCCGCCGTTTCGCTCGCCCTTACCGAGCAACAAAAACGAACCGAGCCCGATCTTTACCGCGTAGGATGCCAACGCCTCCTCGCATACCAACGACGAGCGCATACGCGTAAGGTTGCCCTCCGGCAGGTGCGGATAGCTTCGGTACAGATAATCCGAAGTGATCAAGGACAAAATCGAATCTCCCAAAAATTCAAGCCGCTCGTTGCAGAGCAGATGATGGTTTGCCTCCCCCGTTTCGTTTGCGTACGAAGAGTGCATCAATGCTTGGCGTAGATAAGACTCGTCGCGAAAACGGTATCCGATTCGATTTTGCAATTCCTCAAACGGCAGTGCCATATCGGTCAATTCCTCATTTCTTTCGTTCTTTCGTTACTTTCGGATCTGCGCCGTCAAAGCGCAGCCTCCTCCTCTGCCGCAGCCGCCTTTTGCGCCGCCTGCAGTGCTTTTTTTCTTTGTGCATACGCCTCTGCGGCGATGGCAAGCTCCTCTACCGCGCCCGATTCGGCGTAAGCAAGTGCCTGCTTGATGGCATTTTGAAATGCCTTTGCGTCGGACGAGCCGTGCGCCTTGATAACCGGCTTGGAAATACCGATGATGGGCGCGCCGCCGTGCTCGGAAGGATCGAGCGACTTTTTCATCTCGCCAAGCTTGGGCTTGACGATGAGTGCGGCGATCTTGGTCAGTGCCGAGCTCAAGAAAACGCCCTTGAGTTGCTTCATGATCAACTTTGCCACGCCCTCGATGCTCTTGAGCAGAACGTTACCGGTAAAACCGTCGGTGACAAGCACGTCGCAAACACCGAACGGAAGCGTGCTTCCCTCGACGTTTCCGATGAAGTTGACCATCTCGTTTTCACGGAGTCGCTTGTAAGCCGCCTGCTGCAGCTCGGTTCCCTTGCATTCCTCGGCTCCGTTATTGAGCAAGCCGACTCTGGGATTTTCCAAGCCGAACATCTTTTTCATATATGCCGATCCGATCACACCGAACTG
>JAZRGI010000058.1:0-13072 GCA_045644105.1 Eubacteriales bacterium
AGTGCTCTTTCCCCATCCGTTCTTCCGATAAAGCAGGTTCATGCCGGTGTCAAAGGAAAGATCGAAATCGTGTAACGTTCCAAAATTTTCCACGTGTAAACGCAATAATCTCACAGTCCTACCTCCTCGCCCATCAAAGCACGGAAGCCGCAAGCAATGACTCGTTCCTTTTCTGCTTCACTCAATCCCGATGCCATCACGCGTCTGACGAACTCTCCCTTCAGGGATACGTCGTTTCGATAGCTTTCGGGAAGAATCAATAAGCGCGTGTTGTCATAGATCTTGGCATAATAAAACCGCTCGGAAAGAACGTCGGTCAGGTGCACGAGATCCTTCTCCGCCTCTGCCTGACACTGACCAACTAACACCACCTTGACAAGGTCGGTGCCGGGAATCTCCTCGACCGACGACAGGACGCGCTCTTCCAATTCCAACTGTGAGAGCAGTCCCGTAACGTCACACTCCACCGTATGCAGAACGCGACGCGACATGGGAACAAAGCTATGTTGAACACGGCCTTTGTTGACTTCCAAAAGGACGTATCCCTTTTGTCCGCATTCGTCAAAGCCGCGTCCCTCCAGACAACCGCTGTAGCACGCCGTGCAACGCGTGTCAATGACGGCGGTTCGATAATCGTGCAGATGTCCCAGGGCGAGATAGTCCACGTTCTTATTTTTCAACTTGGCAAAACGGATCACATCCTCACCCGCAGCACCTCTGCCCGCGCGCTCCTGCCCGTGCATCATAACGATGTTTACGGCATCCTCCCGCAGACTTAAGGTGTCGGCATCGGGGCGCTCGCTTCCCGTAATGACCACGTCACCGAACTGATAGGACTGCCAACCGTCGCCAAACGTGCACAGATTTTTCGGCTTATCCTCGGCATCCGACAGACGGTTTCCTCTGTCATGATTTCCTGCCAGATAGAAAAAATAAAGATCGGGATGCGCCGCAATGAGATCCATCACGTATTTTTCGGTTTTCTTGGTGATATGATCACTATCAAAGAGGTCGCCCGCAATCAAAATTGCCGAAACGCCGCCTTCATCCGCCAAACGGACAAGCTTTGCAAAGGTGTTCAACAACTCGGCTCTTCTCCCGCGCACCTTTTCGGGCGGCAGATTTGCCTCCAGGGGAGAATCGAGGTGCAGATCGGCACAGTGAATCAGTTTCATGTTTCGTGTCACGTCCCTTCTCTTTCACATTCTGTTTACAGTATACCATACTTTTTGAAAATTGGCAAGAGTTGTTTGATGGATTTGAAAAGAAATCTCTGCTCCCGCGCTCGCTCAAAAAGGACAGATGCCGACACGGATCGGAGTCTGTCCTTTTTCAAAAATTTTATTCCTCAATTGCTGCCTTTTGCGTCAGAATTGCGTGGAAGATAGCGGGATCGAACTTGGCGCGACGGTCGTAGGTATACAGACCGTTCTGCTCCTGCTCAACGTCGGTAAGTTGCGTATAGCAAAGTCCGCCCATCTTGGGGTGATTCAAAATCGCCTCGGTCAGTCCCTTGAAACGGTTGATGAACTCCTCGGGAGTTTTGGGAGAAGTACCGTAGCCCCAAGAGTCGCCCTTGACGTCATCTGCGTTCCAATGGATTCCACCGTACTCACTGACAAAGGTGGGATAGTTGATCTCCTCGCGATTCTGACTCTTAATCAGGAAGATCGGAACCGGCTTCCCCTCCTTCAGGGGTTCGTAGGTCTGTGCAAACTTTTCGGGATCCTGACAGTAGTCATGAACGTCAACGATATCGGCAACACCCTCCACGTGACGCCAACCCGAAGCCTCGATAAACAGACGCGTGGGATCGGCAGAACGAGTCGAAGCCGCAAGATAACGAACGAACGCGGAGTCTTGGTTTGTCTGTGTTTCATTCAACGGACACCAACCGATGATCGCGGGGTGATTGAAATCGCGCTCGACGATCTCCAACCATTCGGGCAGGAAGGTGCGCCAAGCTTCCGCCGACGAGATATTCAAGCCCCAGTTACCGTGCTCGCCCCATACGATGTAGCCAAGACGGTCACAGTGATACAGGAACAACGGTTCAAACACCTTTTGGTGCAGACGTGCACCGTTAAAACCGCACGCCATAGAACGGGTAATATCATCAATCAGTGCCTGCTCGGAGGGAGCGGTAAAAATACCGTCCGGATAGAATCCCTGATCCAATACCAGGCGTTGGAAGATCGGCTTGTGATTCAGATAAAGAATGCCGTCCTTGATACCGATGCTTCTCATACCGAAATAGCTCTTGACCGCGTCGTTGCCAAGCGTCAGTTCCAGATCGTAGAGTCTGCCGTTGCCAACCTCCCACAGATGTACTTCGGTCAGTTTGATCGTCATGATCGCCTGTCTGCCGTTCACGATTGCCGAAGCCTCTCCCATAGGGACGCCATTGTAGGAAGCCTTTGCCGTCAGGGTTTCTCCTTCGGCATTTGCGGCGGTGGCAATGACGGTCAGTGTGCCCGCATCAACATCGGGATAATACTTGGTAGCGACGATGTGTGTAGGCTCAACCGCCTCCATCCATACCGTCTGCCAGATGCCCGTGGTGCGCGTATAGAAGCAACCGTACGAACCGTAACGCGTGCTTTGCTTACCCACTGCCTGTCTGCCCGAACGAACGTCGTCCTTTACGCGAAGTGTCAGAGTTGCCTCCTTGCCCGAAAGCGCATCGGTCAGATCAAAACTGAACGCCGAAAAACCGCCAATGTGTGTACCGATCTCCTTACCGTCCACCCACAACGTCGTTTCAAAATCGCAGGCACCGATATGAAGCAAGATCCGCTTGCCGTCCCATGCTTCGGGAAGCGTTACGCGCTTGCGATACCACACGCAGTTGCAAAAATCGGTATCTCCAATGCCGGAAAGCAGACTTTCGCGGCAGAAGGGAACCTGAATGGTTTCGGGAAACTCGGCATCCGGAAGAAACCATTTACGGTCGGTTCCCGAGACACCTCGGTCGGTACGGTATTCCCAGGCGCCGTTCAGATTCATCCACGCGTCGCGCACCAATTGCGGACGCGGATATTCGGGTCTTTGCATCATCATCAATCTCCTTATCATTGTTTTATCACATCTGTCCATGCAGAAAAACCATTATCAAAGCAGGGAATCTGCTCTATCCTATTATAAAGCTTTTTTGGGTTAAAATCAATAACTTTTCCAAAAAATATTTGATTTATTAAAACCACGTCCTTACCGCCCGACACACGCGGAACAGGAGCGCCAACGCCACCCAGACCGCACAGAGGGCAATGACCACGCAAAACAGAGAAAGCACACGCAGATTGAAAAGCGACAGTGCGGCAATAACCTTTTCATTCAGTGAAAGAAGGTTTGTTACAAGCGCAAAGACCGCCGTCAGAAAAAGATAAACGGGAAGCGCGCCAAGACTGCCTTTGATATCTGCCCAACTCAACGAAACGTGCAATGCTACCGAAAGGATGACGGCAATTCCCAAGAGCGCGCGCCACCAAACCTCCCCCACACCTCGGACAACCGAAAACAACAATTGCATCACACTACCCGAAAGTGCGGTCATGTCACCGCCCGTCATCGCAAAGTCGCGCGTTGCCGTCAGATAATCGCCCCACGCAAGCGGAAAGCAAAGGCGGAGCATTAAAACCACAACGCCAAGACCGCTCATGATCGGCCCGATCCCGATAAATAAATTTCCAAGTTGCGCCCACAGATTCTTTTTGGAATAGCTATGTTTCACAAAACCGTAGCTTCCGCCCTGTGCGCTCGGTGACCAAAGCCTTATTTGGGTGATCTTATGTCCGAACAGTGGGCACATCACCGCGTGTCCAAGCTCGTGGATCGGCGTGCCGATCACTGCCGTAGCGTCGAACACCCGCTCGGCGCTCTTTCCCAAAAGGCGCGAAAAGGTAACCGAACAAAGGCGAACCGAAAGTCCGCACAACACCGGCACTCCCAACGTCAACAATATCAATCTTCCAAAATAAAGAAACCACCGAAAGATCGCTTCTCCCATCGACACATCCTCCCCTATCCAAACGATTTGATGATATGAAAACGGCATCCCCGTGTCAGGAATAGAAAAAGACCGCCCCGCAAGACTGCATTTGGACGGTCCTTTTGAGTGTGGTTAAGCCAAACAAACGTTAACAGCTCTAAGCTTTGCGCTATTCTTGGGATCGGGCTCGGTGTCAAAGGTCACCTTCTGTCCCTCTGCAAGCGTCTTGAAGCCTTCTACCTGGATCGCAGAGAAGTGAACGAATACGTCGTCGCCACCCTCTTCGTTGGAAATAAAGCCGTAACCCTTTTCCGCATTGAACCACTTAACTGTACCTTTATTCATGTCGGGTACCTCCATAATGTTTTTTTGTACCCGGAAAATACAGGAGTCACAAAGGGCACGTTTCTCCGTCTATCATGATCCAACTGACACAAAGACCAAAGATAACATTTCGAATACGTTCAAAGTATACCACACAACCGAAGATAAGTCAATAGTTTTTCACGATTTTTCGCGATATTAAATGCTGCAAAGTCAATTTTGATGAATTGCGCAAAAAAGAAGATCGGTGAAAAACAACCGACCTTCTCTTTGCAAAAGATTGTCTGCTTGGAAGCCTGTTTTAACGATCACGTTTTTACAAGCTTGTAAATAACGGTATGCGCATTTCCTTGTGTATCGGTAAAGGTAACGGTAATCTTGACATTGGCATAAGTGATTGCCTTATCCACGTTGACACATCCGTAGTTCTCACCGCGCACCGTCAGTACCTCCGTAGAAGCGGGAAGCACGTTGTCCTTACTGGTAACCTGAACCGAAACCGTACCCGCAACACTGCCGCAGGTAGCGCGGAAAGCAACCTGTCCGGTCACTTTGGAAACGTCCAACTCCACGATATCCCCCGCAACCGCAACCGCCTGCTCATCGGGCTTTCCGGAGGAGGTGGCTTGCGTGATCGAAATACTGCTACCATGCAACGCGCGGTACATATTGTAAGCCGCGTCCACTCCGATCAGTGCATATCCGAACTTTCCGTAGTGATTGTTGTTATTGGAACCGAACAAGGTCTTCATCGACATGGTAAGGGTACCGTTCTGATAGGTTGCCTCGTTGCCGTAGCTGTCGTTGTGTTTGCTTTCAGAACTGTATTTCTCCATCATCGTGATATACTTGGAAATATCCACGGTGATCTTTTTGGATTCGGCGCCCGTAAAATTCTCGGTGATCGTAGTTGCAATGAAAATGTCGTCATTTTTGTTTGCCAGATCAAATTGTGCCGACACCGTTGTGGAATAGGCAATGTCGTTGTTTTCGGTTCCGCCGCCATCTCTTCTGACGCGCATGATCGCCATGTACTCTAGCTTTGCCTGCGCCTTCAGTTTATTCCACATGATCATAAAGGACGCACTGTACTCTTTGGGATCTATTCCACGATTGCCGTCCCCCTCGCCCTGCAGCCAATAAACGCCCTTGCTAACGATCTCGTAAAGGTCACTGCGCGCCTCATAGTAGGCAACGCAGTTTTTGACCATCTGCACTGTATAGTCGGTTCCGGGAGTGTCGGTTGCCGTCTTTACCCAACCGGTAATTGAGCTTCCATTGATACTGGTACCAACACCGTTCATGCCGCCCTCGTGCCAGACCAATACGTTCTTGGTAGGATTGCCGTCGGCAACACTCTGCGCGTAAAGCTCGGCAAGCAGAGGGCTATGAAACCCCTTGGTCGCGTGCGTAAAATCAACCGGTTCGGTTGCAGCCGTTCCCCGCCCGTCGCCCCACCAATAGGCGGTTCCCTTTTGGCAGGTAATATCGGCAGTCGCGTTCGGGAAATGGTTGCCGGAATTACTCTGTCCCATGATGACCACAAGATTGAGCTTCGCCTTTTCAACGATCATCTCCACCGTCGTTTCACCATCGGTGATCACAACGGGGCCAACGCCATCGGCGTGGAAAACCTTTTTGCCGTTCAGTGTGGTGATCTCAAGAGCATCTCCCTCAATCTCAACGGCTTCGTTCGATGCCTCTACGCCCAAAAACGATTCAAAATAGTCATCGTAATATGCTACGGGAAGCTTTGGCTCTTCCGGCTCCTGCGGATCGGTGGGGGCTTCGGTTGTGGGATTTCCGTCGGCGCCGGCAGGCCCATCGTCGGGTCCTGTCGAGTTCATACAACCAACACAGGAAAGCACACAAGCAAGTGCCAAAAGCAGTAATAATACTTTTTTCATAATTTTCTCCGATCGATAATAGCATTGACAAAGCGTTGCCCGAAGGCTTTCGGACAACGCTTTGCTGTTTGTTTATTAAACCATTCCGTGGGTAACGATGTTGACGGTTGCGATTGCGGGAGCCTTGTTAAAGTTCGTGCTCTTTTCTTTCTCCCAAACGGGCAACAATTGCTCCTCAAGCTCCTCGATACGGTCGATCTTACCGTTCACGTAGTCCAACAGACGGCGACGGCAGGCATCGGTACGACGGAGCAAGCCACCCAAACGAAGATCCTGTACGTCAAAGCCGTGAGGCTTGTTGTCTGCCATCCACTGCTTTTCAAAGGCTCTTGCATAGACGTCAATGCGCTTTGCAACCTGAACGTACTCGTTTTCGGCAAGGCGCTTGAGTTCTGCCTTGTCGCCCGCCGCATACGCGTTGCGCGTGCGCAGACCAAGCTCATACTTAATGGCAAGAACGTCACAAAGCTTTGCGGCAACGTCAAATACGTAACCGTAGCGACGGCTCTTCTTGGCGGTGGCATGCAGTTGCTCTGCATAGGCTACGTACTTCTCGCCTGCGCCCGGAAGAATGGTGTAGTCCATGAAGCCGTTGAAATAATCGGAATACAACATATACTTGGAGGGATTGCGAGGTCTGCCCTCATAGGGAATGACGTCGTTGGGGCAATCGATCTGCATAAATTCATCATAATCAATTCCAACCAGACGCTTGAACTTTTCCTTGATCAGAGCTTCGTCGGTATTGCCCTTGGCATACTCTGCAAGGTAGAACAAGGACGGAAGTTGCGCAAAATGCGAGCACTCTGCGCCGTCATCGCCCCACATGGTCATAAAGACGTTCTTAATACCGTGCTTCTTGCAGGCATTGAGTGCGGGAATCATCGATTCCAGAGTAAAGCGATTGTAGGGGATCATGCCGTACCAGCACCATGCACCGCCGGCAAACCAAGTCTTCTTGGAGATCTGCTTGTGATTCTCGATCATGCCTTCATAGACCGATTGTTCGCTCTGATAATAGTCCCAATAAACAGGGATGACAGAATCCGGAACCGCATCCACGATCTCCTTGGGCATCTCGCACTTGGGGATGGTGTATTTGCCGTTGTTCCAGGGACGGAAGTACATATCCGACCAAAGCATGATATCCTCGTATCCATACTTCTTTGCCAGATCGCAAACCTTCTCCAAATGACGCTTCATGATGTCATTGACTGTTTCGTACCCGTGCAGATCCAAATGCTTGCCGCGGCCCAGCATATGCGCCTCATCCATACCGATATGGATCTTGCGCGTTGCAAAGCACTCGGAAAGTGTTGCAAACATATGGTCGATCAACTCATAGTTTCTCTCATTGTCGGTCAAAAGAATATCGTCGCAATCACGCGGATACTTGCCCCAACGGAAAACTGCATTGAGATGTGCAAGCGTTTGAATACAAGGAATTACCGTGATGCCGAGCGAGGTTGCAAAAGCATCCAATTCCTTCATCTCTTCCTTGCTGTAACGGCCTCTGAGATAACCGAAGTAAGGCTCGCCGTCAACCTCATAGGTATCCTCTGCATACAAGAAAACGCAGTTGTAGCCCATCTTCTTCAAAAGGGGCAAAAATCTCTTCAAGCCGTCCATACTCATAACGGCATTGCGCGATACGTCGATCATCACGCCAAAGGTTTTAAAAAACTTGCTCATTTTTGTTTTCTCCTTTTGCTTTCTATCTTTTAAATTTTCAGAAAATTATCTTTGTACGCGTCCCGATCCGTCACCGCCGGCAAGCTTTTCCACTTCGGAAACACTGACGCGGTTGTAGTCACCCTCAACAGAGTGCTTCAGTGCCGATGCCGCAACCGCAAACTCGATTGCCGCCTGTGTGCTCTTACCGTTGAGCAATGCGTAGATCAGACCGCCACCAAAGCTATCGCCGCCGCCGACGCGATCAACAATGTGGAGATGGTAGGACTTGGAGAAGCAGTACTGCTCGCCGTCGTACAACATACCCGCCCAATCGTTGTCGTTTGCCGAAATGGAAGAACGAAGTGTAATGGCAACCTTCTCAAATCCGAACTTATCGGCAAGCTGCTTTGCAACCGACTTGTAACCGTCGTGGTTGAGCTTTCCGCCGTAAATATCGGTTCCCTCCGCCTCGATTCCGAATACGTCCTTTGCATCCTCCTCGTTGGAGATGCAGACGTCAACGTACTGACAAAGCTCGGTCATCGCCTCTCTTGCCTCGGCTCTTGTCCAGAGTTTTCCGCGATAGTTGAGGTCGCAGGAGATCTTCACGCCCTTTGCCTTTGCGGCTTTGCACGCCTCTTTGCAGATCTCAACCATGTTTCCACCCAGTGCGGGCGTAATGCCGGTAAAGTGGAACCAATCGGCTCCGTCAAAAATAGCATCCCAATCAAAATCCGCGGGAACCGCCTCGGCAATTGCCGAATGCGCGCGGTCGTAAATGCAAACGCTGCCTCTCTGCGATGCGCCCTTTTCCAAGAAATAGATTCCTACACGGTCACCTCCGCGAACGATCTTTGTGGTGTCTACGCCAAAATAGCGAAGAGAATCCACTGCCGCCTGTCCAATGGCATGCTTGGGCAGCTTGGTTACGTAAACACTCTCCAAACCGTAGTTTGCAAGCGATACGGCAACGTTTGCCTCACCGCCGCCAAAGGTTGCCTGCATCTGATCATTCTGAAAAAAACGATAATAGCCGTTGGGCGCCAAACGGAGCATCAGCTCACCAAAAGTTACCACCTTCATTATGCAATTACCTCCAAAAGTTTTTTACAATTTTCTTTGATATCGCCCTTCATCATAAAGCTACCGCCAACGGCAACGATCTTCTCAAAGGCGAGAAATTCACGAATGTTGGAAAGATCCACGCCACCGGTAGGAAGAAAGTTGACCTGCGGGAAGGGACCGGAAAGCGCCTTGATGGCAGAAAGTCCGCCGTATACGTTGGCAGGGAAAAACTTGACGGTTGTGATACCAAGCGAGATCGCCTGCATGATCTCGGTAGGCGTTGCACAACCCGGGAAGTAGGGGATGTTTGCCGCCTTACAGATCTCGGCAACCTCTGCAGACAAGCCGGGAGAAACGATGAAGGAAGCGCCCGCATCGATTGCCTTGTGCGCCTGCTCACCGTTGATGACCGTGCCTGCACCGATCTTCATATCGGGAAACTCCTTGACACCCAGAGCAATCGCCTCTGCCGCACACGCCGTACGGAAGGTGATCTCTGCCGCAGGAATTCCGCCCTCCATCAATGCGCGCAGGGTGGGAATCGTGTCCTCAAGCTCCTTGATCACAACAACAGGGAGAACACGCACCGTCTCAAACATGTTATCTTTCATAGTAACACCTCTTCAATAAAAAATTCCATTTTATATTATATCATGCTTTTTCTGTAAAATCAAGACAAAATATTTCGCTTTTGTGATACAATATTGCTTTTTCTTTCAATATTTTGTTGACATGTGCCCGAAAAACGTGTAAAATGATAGCAATACAAGGTTCAAGGAGATCTATTATGCAAAAACTTTATCCTCTGCGACTGATCGGCGTGACCAAGTCCCCCGTTTGGGGCGGCACCCGTCTTTTGCGCGAATGGCATAAAAATGCCGATGCTCCAACCGTTGGAGAAAGCTGGGAACTGACGGTGCGAGAGAAGGAGATCGCTACGGTTACCAACGGTGAACATTGCGGTCGCAATCTTGCTGAACTGATCGCGGAATACGGTGAAACACTGACGGGCGGCAACTTTGGAGCTACCGACTTTCCTTTATTGATCAAGCTTTTGGATGCCAACGACAATCTTTCCGTACAAGTACATCCCGACGATAGCTATGCCGCAAGTGTTGAAAACGATCGTGGAAAAACCGAAATGTGGTACGTCGTCGACGCCGACGAGGGGGCGGAGATCATCTGCGGTCTTGCCGACGGAATCAACACCGAGGACTTTGCCAATGCCGTCGCAAACGGGCGCACGTTGGAGGTTCTGAAGCATCTTGAGGTACGTCCCGGAGAGGTCTGCTTCATTCCCGCAGGACTTCCCCACGCCATCGGAAAAGGCATTCTAATTGCCGAGATCCAACAAAACTGCGGTCTTACCTATCGCGTTTTCGACTATGATCGCACCGATGCCCTCGGCAAAAAACGCGAACTGCACGTAGAAAAAGCATTGGATGTGATCCGTCCCTTTACCGACGAAGAGATTGACGCGCTCCGTTACGCCAACGCGCCCGCCAATTTCAACAAGGACCGTCTGCTGGCTCACTGCGCCTATTTCCGTGTCGAAAAAGCCACCCTTACCGGCAACACACTTCCCCTCCCCACGCAGAAAATGCTGCACTTGCTCTGCATTGCGGGCACTGCGTCCTTGACCTATGACGGCAAATACTTCCCCGTTGCAAAGGGCGATAGCTATCTCATTCCCGCATCTCTCCGCAACGTAACACTGACAGGCAACGCAACCGTTCTGTTATCCTCGGTTGATTAACCGATCCACAAAAAAGAGTTGTTCCCGTTCGTTTTGGGGGAACAACTCTTTTTATTTGCTTTATCGGCTATAGATGTGATTCCAACGGCGGAATTTCTCCGACGAAAGTGTCATCAATTGCTCTTTGGTAATACGGTAGCTCCAATTTCCCGCGCTCTTTCCGGGGGTGTTGATGCGGGTATCTCTGCCATAAAGCAAAAGATCCTGCACCGGGAGGATCAAAAGTCCCGCATGGCTTGCAAACATGGTGCGAAGCACTGCGTCATAACAGGCATCCCAATTGCCGGAGTAGCCGCAATATTCCATCAGTGCCTCTCGCGACGCCTCATCCATTTCCCAGACAAACCCAAGTAACGTATTGTTGTCGTGCGTACCGGTATACGCAACGCAATTTTCATCGTAATTGTGCGGAAGATGCGGAGAATTTTCCTCTCCCAAAAATCCAAACTGCAACACGCGCATGCCCGGATAACCGCTATCCTGCACAAGCTTGCGAACAGAGGGCGTAATGTCGCCAAGATCCTCGGCGATCATAAGCTTGCCCTCGCAGAGCGGTCGAAGAGCACGGATAAAGGAGATGCCGGGGCCTTTTTCCCAAACGCCGTTACGCGCCGTCGTTTCTCCCGCGGGAATACTGAAATAGGACTCCAATCCGCGAAAATGATCAATGCGCACGCCGTCAAACAGTTCCAACATAAAGCGCATCCGCTCACACCACCACGCGTATCCGTCGCGCTTCATCCGCTTCCAATCGTAGAGAGGATTTCCCCAAAGTTGACCGTCCTCGGAGAAATAGTCGGGAGGCACTCCCGCCACTGCGGTCGGTCGGTTGCGCGCGTCCAACAAGAACAGATCACGGTTTGCCCAAACGTCGGAACTGTCGAGCGCCACGTAGATCGGAATATCACCAACAATCGAAACGCCGCGCGCATTGGCATACGCCTTCAGTTCGCACCACTGCGTATAGACCTCGTACTGCGTAAACTGCCACGTTGCAAGCGCATCGGGATCCGGCGCTTCTTCTGTCCAATCCATCCACTCCTTGCCGCCGTTTGCCACCTTGATTGCCATAAAACGGCAAAAGCTTGCCACCTGCGGATGCGACGAAAGGAACGCCTCTATCGGCGTACGGTCGGTCATCCGCGAGGATGCCAACGTCAGGAGCGCAAAACGCTCCTCGGAAAGCCGCTCAAACTCGCAGACATAGGGCGTTTTCTGCTCCGCTGCCTTTAACTCCGCATCGGTCAGAAGCCCTTTTTCCCGAAGTGTCGGAAGATCGATGAAATTCGGATTGATACTGAACGCGCTAAAAGACTTATAGGGCGAATTGCACTCGTCCGGCAAACAGAACGGAAGCACCTGCCAGACGTGAAATCCGCAGGATGCCAAAAAATCAACCCACTCCCGCGCCTCTGCTCCAAGAGAGCCTTCCGAGTAGTTTCCCCACAGTGAAGATACGTGCATCAGAACACCGCTACTACGATTCATAGTTCCAAAAATCCTTTCTTTGTCGCAAACCTATCTTGCGCGTCACTTTCTTTAATTATAGCAGATTTTGAACAGACTTGCAACAGATTTGCCGTTTTTTTGAAAAAGGTTGCTCTATTTCGTGTTTTTTTCGGGCTTTCATCATTTTAACTCTTGACAAAAAGGCAAAGAATTCATATAATTATTATTAGTATTTCATTTTTCTGCAATCCTTGCAGAATGGGAAAGGAAGTTTTAGAAACCAATGGGACTCAAGGTAGTTAAATTTGGCGGCTCGTCCTTGGCAGATGCCGAGCAATTTAAGAAGGTAGCCGCAATTGTAAAGTCGGATCCCAACCGACGCTTCGTAGTGGCATCGGCACCCGGTAAGCGCTTTTCCGCAGACGTAAAGGTGACCGATATGCTCTACCATTGTTACGAAATGGTACGAAACAGAGAAGACATTACCGAATATTTCAACCAGATCTCCGATCGCTACAACAGCATCATCCGTGAGCTTGGTCTGAACTTTAATATTTCGGGTGAACTTGACTATATCCGCAACGCGATCCAACATCACGCAGGCCGTGACTTTGCCGCCAGTCGCGGAGAATATCTCAACTCCATGATTCTGGCAAAATACCTGGGCTTTGATTTCATCGATGCCGAGGCAGTGGTATTCTTCCACGAGAACGGTCTTTACGATGAAGAAAAGACCAACCGCGAAATGAGGTTGGAGCTGCAAAAGCATGAGTACGCCGTGATTCCCGGATTTTACGGCGTTATGCCGAACGGCACCATCAAAACCTTCAGTCGCGGTGGATCGGATATTACCGGCTCGATCGTTGCCCGCGCCACAGAAGCCGAGATCTATGAGAACTGGACCGACGT
>JAZRGI010000059.1:0-6198 GCA_045644105.1 Eubacteriales bacterium
CTTCACGTAGTCGCGCTTCTCGCCCTTTACCTTCTTGTTGGCAGCGAGATTTGCCAGATACTGGAGCGCATCCAGAGTTTCTCCGTGGTGACCGATCAAAAGTCCTGCACCCTCACCGTCAACCGTGATCACGGTATCGTCGTTGGTGCCCGCCTTCTTGCCGACGGTCAGATTCAACTCCATATCCGAAACGATCTTGCGGATAAACTCAACCGCAATATCGGCACCGCCTACGGTGTAGCTTGCCTGAACCTTGGCATCGGTTGCACCCAATCCCAAAAATCCGCGCTTACCCTCGTCCAGAACGGTAAATTCAATTTCTTCCTCGGCAATGCCCAGTTCGGCAGCCGCTTTGCTCTTTGCTTCTTCAACGGTTTTAGCCGTTACAATCATATCTTTTTTCACGGTGTTACTCCTAAATTTAATTGTCGTTTTCGTCTTGCTTTTCTTCTTCCGAGGTGCTTTCCACGTCGTTTTCAGACTTCACGCGCTCACGCTTGATGGGAGCTGCGCCAAAGGGCGTCTTTTCCACCTTCTTTTGTTGTTCTTCGCGTTCTCTTTCCTCGATCGCCGCCTTGCGTGCCAATGCGCGCTCACGGGTATCTTCAAAATCCTCGTCGTCAATGTGATGCAGAGAGCGCACCTTGCCGACGTTTTCGCTCTTCTTTACAACACGCTTTCCTGCCATTTCGCGAGCCGCCGCCTTGTAGTCCTCCTCGGTGAAGGTAGGCAGGGGCATTGCCTTGGAAAGCAGGAACTGCTTGCCAAGTCCAACAATACTGCGGAATACCCAATAGATACCAACCAACGCAGGAACCATAAACGTAAATACGGTAGACATTGCGGGCATGGTGACGTCCATCACAGTGTTGGAGCAAGCTACCTGACGCTCGTCCGCACCTGCGTTGGTAGCGGGTTGATACATAAACTTACGGTTGAGTTTAGAGGTCGCGAAATAGGTGACAAAGGTCAGAATCGGTACGAGAAGCAGAATGTCCAATTTCTCAAAGTTGGGAGTCAACCCGAAGTTGACCTCACCAAGTTTAAAGTTGGGAATCTTGTTGACCACGGCGTTCAACGATTCAAAAACCTTGTCACTGTTTGAAAAATACAGAAAATTCTTGATACCGTCGATAGAAGTGAGGTTGTCTTTCAGCTGGGAAAGAATGGCAATGGTACCGTTTCCGCTCATGGTCATACCCATACCACCCGCCGCACGAGCTGCGGTAAAGTACGAGGTCAACGCCGTCGAAATACCCGACGCCTGACCCAGAACGTAGTGCAGAGGATCGATGATAATGCTATAGAGCGCCATGATAATGGGAAGCTGAACCAGGAGCGGCATACATCCGCTATAGGGACTGAAATTCTCTCTTTGATAGAATTCCTGAATCTCCTGCTGCATCTTCTGCATGGTGACCTGGTCATTTCTGCCCTTGTATTTGTTGCGGATCGCCATTTCTTTGGGACGCAGAGTTGCCTGCTTGATGCTGTTTTTCTGTTGCTTGATCGCAAACGGAAGCATCAGAATCTCAATGATAACGGCAAACAAACAGATACCAATCAGATAGTTGCCGAAGCAGAGGGTGTTGGTCAACCAACGAAGCACCGTACCGATACCTCTGAGCAGACCGTCGAAAAGACCGGTAGACGACTGCGTGTCAACGGTGGTCTGCAATGATTTGATCAAAAGCAAAACGTTTGCATCGTTGAGTTGATCAAACAACGCGGTATCAACCTTTGCATCGGCATCCGCCTTATCGTTACAATAGGTCAGAACCTTTTTTACAATCGCAATTTTTTCATCGATTGAAATCTCTTTGACGGGCGCTTCTTCGGGATCAACAAAGCCTTCTGCCGTCATATCGTATCCACGATACGCCGCAACGAGAAGCTCTCGGGAATCCAACGTATCCGAATAGACAGAGGTCAGCATATTGGCGATCTGCTTCAGATTTGAGGGCGAGATCACCAACTGATTCAACTCATCGGGGGAATCAGCGGTAAATACACCATCGTTCACTGTCAGCGTTGCCTTTTTCTTGCCTCCGCCGCAGCTTGCAAACATCGTCAGTGTCATCACCAACGCAAGAGCCAAAAGCATGATGCGGCCAAGCTTGTTTTGTAACTTGTTTCTTGTGTTCATTTTTTGCGTGTAGCCAAAAAGCTACATACTCCCTTCCATATAATTGGGACCGTGCATCGCCAAATATAGCCGCGCGACGCTGCGGGTTCGTCATCAAGACTCGTTTTCATCGGTCGAGCCGTCGGTTTTAAATCCGTACTCCTCCGGATAATAGTATTTCGTCATCGGACGCGTCCGCGCCGTGGGATTTCGCAAGCCCTTTTCGGGTACAGGATCCCATCCGCCCGCGCAAAACGGTTGGCACCGAAAAATGCGCGCTACCGTCAAGATCATAGGCACGGCAAAACCTCGTTTTTGAAATGCTTCCAAAGCGTAGGCCGAGCAGGTTGGGGTAAAACGGCAGGTTGGACGCCCCTTGAGGGGAGATAAAAACCTTTTGTAAAAGCGAATCCACCAAATACACAGGTATTTCATTTTTCTATCGGGGCACGAAACATTTCAAGCTTTGCAAAACCACGGCGGAGTTCGCGCTCCACGTCGGTGGATTTTGCCTGCAAAATGCCCTCTCTGGGACTGATCACCACCAAGAATCCGGTCTTCAATTCGGGCTCCACCGCACGGTATCCGGCGCGCAAAATGCGTTTGACACGACTACGTTGCACCGCTCCTCCGACCTTCTTGGTTACCGATACGCCAAAGCGATTGTAATATTTCTTTTCGGGGTTCTCCTTCATCAGTCGTTTTGCCGCAAAATCACGCAAAACAAACACCGAAAGAATCCTGCCCGAAAATCGCTTTCCGCGTTGAAAAGTCTTGTTATAAAGGTGATGTTCCTTAATGGTTGTGTACTTCATGTTGCCTTCCTTTGTCCTTGCGATGCTTCCGTCAAATCATCCGTGTGATATACGCTAAAAAATTGATAGTCGATTAAATTCCTCTCAAATAATAAAAACGCCGACAGCGAGGCGCATATGCTTCATCGGCAGTCGGTGTTTTTATGTTGGCTGAATCGTCCGAAAAATGGGTGGAACAAATCAGTAGGTCAGTCTTTTTCTGCCCTTTGCGCGTCTTCTCTTGAGTACGTTTCTGCCGTCAGCAGTTTTCATTCTCTTTCTGAAGCCGTGCTCCTTTTTTCTCTGACGTTTCTTAGGTTGGTAAGTTCTGAGCATCGTTTGCACCTCCTTTAAAGTAAATCGGAAGCGTTTCGCCTTTCAGCAATAAAATACGCTTTTACACAATGACATCGTATATTATAACCCATTCTTTTCTTTTTGTCAAGTGTTTTATCAATTTTTTCTAAAAGTTTTCTTCACTTTTTTCCAAGAATCGCCCCTGCGATGCGCTCGGAAAGATAAATCTTCGTAGGTGGGTGAATATTGTCGTTTTCGCAAACGTCGGCGCAACGAACCGTCTGCACACCGAGAACAAGCTTGGAAACCCGATTTTGCGCTTCTTGCACCAACGTCCACCCCATGCCCGCGCGCGCGAGGCATTCGGCAAGCTCAACCACAACAAAGGGCAGATCGGGATCGACAAAATCACGTCTTCTCTGCGCGATCAGTTCGGTTAACAACCGATCGTAAACGCTACCCTCTGCCTCCGTGGCATTACTCTCGCCCTGGTACCAGATCACATAGGAGAGCGAATACGGCATCACCGCCTTCACCGAAATCTCATACAAGCAACCCTCCGTATTCCAATTCCGATAAGGCTCCTTGAAGTGGTCACGGTGGCGATCCCCGTCCGCAATGCAAATCCCCAACGCCTTCTCACATCCCTGCGGCAACCAGCTTTGAATCACCGACGCGCCTTGACAACAAGCAATCAACCCAACCGCACAATCACGTGCCTTTGCGATCTCCAATCCGACGTGATAGCCGATGGCAGAGAATATGCCCGCAGTCTGCTTGGTGCATACAACCCATCCCTCGGTGGGGCGCTTGGCTTCTCCATCGGCATACTTCGGAGCACTGAACAAGCGCAACCGAGGACACACCTCATACAATTCCACCGGATAAGACGACTCCTTCAGACGAAATTGAATATTGGATTGCCCGTGCAGGAGCAAGACCTCACCCACGTAGACGTCGCGCAAAAGGCATCGCTCTCCGTTGAGCGTGATCTCCATCTCATATGGCCCACCATAAGAACGTGCAGGCAGTTCGACGCACCAAAAAGCATCGCTTGTCTGCACACTCGCCTCGGTGTCGAGAAAACGAACTCTTGCGCACCCACTACCCGTCCCGAAAACACGGATCGGCCGATTTGCCGCCAACACCATTCCGTTGCAAAAAATCGCATTCAGTTCCATAGCATTCCTCCGTCTGTATTCTTCCGATTTAATTATAACACACGCAAAACGGCTTGTCAATCCCGCCCCCTTTACAAAAAAGCAGAAAATTAACAAAAGAACGGTTGACGGAAGATTTATCGATATGTTATAATAATGAGTATGAAAGATGAAGGGAGGGACAACCGATGGAAGTGATCAAGGAATCAGATTTTCGCAAAGAAATCAAAACGTCGCCGCGCATGGGATACCTGTTTTTTGGCGACGAAGATTATCTGAAGAGCTTTGCTGTACGAAGCGCGCGTGAAGCCCTTTGTCCGGATCCCACCTTTTCCTTTTTTAATGAGATGAAACTGGATGCGGTGGATTTTACTCCCGATAAGCTACTGGATGCACTGATGCCTCTGCCGATGATGGCAGACAAAAAGTTGGTGATTCTGAACGGCTTAAACTTTAATACTATGCGCGCCCCCGAAATCGACGAGTTGTGCGACGTATTGGCAACTCTTCCCGAGTATGACTATAACGTTCTGATCGTCAACGTTACCGCCGACTGCCTGGATCTTGGATATTTTCCCAAAAAGCCGTCGTCTGCCTATACCAAGCTTGCCGAGCATCTTGTTCCGGTTCAATTTGAGCGATGCACCTCCGCCAAGCTTGCCGCTTGGATACAAAAACACTTTGCGCACCACGGCGTGGAGGCTTCTCCCGCACTCTGCAATGCCATGCCCGACTATTGCGGACACAGTATGTTTATTTTGGCGAACGAGATCGATAAGCTCTCCTACTATACACTGTCAAAAAAACAAACTGTTGCGACCGAGGACGCCATGCGGCAGGTCTGCACCCCCGCAAACGAATACGACGCCTTTGCCTTTACCAACGCCATTATGGACGGGCGCCACGAAACGGCGCTCGGAATTCTTGCCGACTACCGTATGCGACGTATTGATCCCATTGCCGTCTTGAGCGAGGTGACAGGCGTGATCTGCAATCTGATGCTTGTCCGCGCAATGACCGCCGAGGGCGCGACCGTTGCCGAGATCGCCACGGTATCAAAACTCCGCAACGAATTTAAGGTAAAGCTTTATCAAAAAAGCCTGCGCAACACCTCCGAAAAAAGATTGCGCCGCGCACTTGAAGCCTGCGCCGATGCAGACGCATCGCTAAAGCAATCCGCCAAAGGCTACGCACCGTTGGAACGGTTGATCTGCACGTTGTAATCGATTTTTCGACAAACAAAATCGCGGAGGCGATCTCTTTTGGAGATCGCCTCCGCTTCATTGTTTTGTTTTTTGATCAAGAATTGCTCTCGATCGGTTCACCTTTGGGAGCGATCGGCTTGCCCGCAAGCAAAAGCTCAACCTGATCCCGTACCATGTCCACGTAGGAGGTAAGCACGTAGAAGGAGCCTTGCTCGTTTTCCTTCTTGAAGATCGGATTTCCGTTCTCATCGTATTCCTCGATCACCTCAATGGTCAACAAGGACTTGGTGGGGAAATACTCATACAGACGGACCACAACCTCCATCGAATTGTTTTCGTACCATACCTTTTGTTGGGGGGCGGTACCGTCAGTCGCCAGAACGCCGTTATAATTGGTTACGGATTCTAGGTTAAAGATCTTTGCCATATCCGAAACCTTATAACTAAAGGTCATTCTGGGCGCGTTTTGGGAAATGAACTGCTCCAGTGTCATGTTGTAGACCGCTTCGATGTCCTCTGCAACGTTTACGTCGCCCTCGATAGAATACCAGATCATGCTACCGTATACCTGTCGGAAATTATCAAGCGCCGTAATGGTATGTCCCTTTATCGTTGCC
>JAZRGI010000060.1:0-1758 GCA_045644105.1 Eubacteriales bacterium
TCTTTGTCTCTGAACACGCGAGTAATATCGATCAGCATAGGCTGGATCACAAAGCTATTGTAATAATCCATGTGGAAGGCCGCGCCATCACCGTAAAATCCATCGCCGTGATACCACTGTTGATGCTGTCGGATGCAATAGGCTACGCGCATCATATCAGCCTCACCGCCAAGGATGTGAATACCTGCCTCCACCATGCCGGAAAACAAGAGCCAATTGCTCTCGTGCGCCACGATACGGCGCGAGATCTTAAATGCCTCTACGATCTGCTTCTTCAAATCCTCATCAAGATTCTCGGCAAAGCTTTTGGCGCGTACAAGACCGTGTGCCAAAAAGGCCGCGTCCACAACGGACTGTTCTCCTCCCCGCTGGCCGAAATTCATAAAATCGGGAGAGCTTGGATCGGTGGCTTTATCAAAGCAGACTGCCAACTTGGCGCGATATGCCTTAACAAGAGCTTCCTCCTCGGCATCCCGCTCAAAATCGTTCAAAAAAGGCGCGAAGCCGCAAAACGCGCGACCAAATGCCTCAAGGCAAGCATAGGAACTGCGATCATCCTTACCGTAAGAGCGTCTGGGCAGTTTTTCGTAAAGCTCGCCCTTCGCCAACGCGTCAAATACGGGATCAACAATCTCTTTCATATATTCGATCCATTTACTTCTACACAAGTTTGCCATAAAAACTCCTCCGTTTTTTATTTACTATCAAATTTTTCAAGCGCATCCAAAAGCGCTTTACAGCCGTCGTATATATCTCTGTAGGTCACGTCAAAGCGGTCGGTATACCACGGATCGGCAACATCGCCGCCTCTTTCGGTATAATCCATCAGCTTACGTATCTTTCGGTCGGGATCACCGTCCAAAATGCGCATCATATTGGCAATGTTTCTGCTGTCCATACCGATAAAAAGATCGTAATTTTCGTAGTCGGCTTGTTTAAGCTGTACCGCCCTTTTTCCACCGCAATCGATCCCGTGCTTTTTCAACTCAGCCCGTGCGGGAGGATAGACAGGGTTGCCAACGTCTCCCCATATCTCCTCGCGGCTTGTTGCGCTTGACGTCACCACATATTTGTGCGCGACTCCTCGCTCTGCCGCAAGCTTCTGAAAAATAAACTGTGCCATCGGACTGCGGCAAATATTTCCGTGGCAGACGAACATGATTTTCAACATAAAAATTCTTATAATTCAACTTTAATCGGCGCATCGATCGCCATCGTGTCGGGTGTCACAACACAATCGTACGCCAACACCTTTACACCCATATCTCGAACCGCTTTCAACATGTCTCCAAACGCCTTATGTGTTTTGTCATTGGGCTTGAAGGTATGTATCCCCTTCATCTGAATGACAAACAGAACGCAGGCCTCATATCCGTCCTCAAGTGCCGATGCAAGCTCCTTCAAATGCTTGATTCCTCGCTCGGTAGGCGCATCGGGAAAGCTTGCAACTCCGCCATCCTCAAGAGTCACGCCCTTGACCTCGACAAAAGCCTTTCGATCCCCCTGCTCAACGTACAGATCAAAACGGGAGTTGCCGTAGGTGACCTCGCGTCGAGCCTTCGCCCCCTCTCCGAAGATGCCGCCCGCAGAGAGCCACTCGAAAGCAGCTTCGTTGGGAGCTTGGGAGTCCATGTTGATCAGCCGGTGTCCTTTTTGTACGGTGATCAGGTCAAATTTTGTCTTTCTGGCAGGATTTTGCGCCTGCTCACACCACACCGCAGCCCCTTCCGGCAGCAGCTCCCGACAGCGGCCGGTGTT
>JAZRGI010000061.1:0-5700 GCA_045644105.1 Eubacteriales bacterium
GCTTGGCCTCCGACTTCGGTCGAAGAGCTTGAAAACCGCATTATCATGCCCGATGGATCGAATCTGGCAAATGCCGTTGTTGAGGAAATGCAGCTGACAAAGGACGACATTGCCGAATTTGTCAGAGAAGGCATTGAGGACTGATTCCCTCAAAGGAGAGTGATAGAAAATGGCAAAATTAAAAATTGCAGTTGTGGGTGTTGGAAGCATCTCCAACTATCACATCAACTCGTATTTTAAAAATCCTGACGTAGAGGTCTATGCTTTTTGCGATATCAACGAAGCAAGACTTCAGTATATGGGACAAAAGCACGGTATTACTCGTTTGTATAACGACGAGGCGCAAATGCTACGCGAGCTACCCGAGATCGATGCCGTCAGTGTTTGTACGTGGAACAGTGCGCACGCGCCCTGTACCATCATGGCGCTTGACGCGGGTAAGCACGTGCTTTGCGAGAAGCCGATGGCGACATCGGTGGAGGAAGCTCTTGCCATGCAGGAAGCGGCGGAGCGCAACGGTAAGCTTCTGATGATCGGCTTTGTGCGCCGCTTTGGTAAGGACTGCGATATTGTAAAGGATCTTGCGGATGAGGGAACGCTTGGCGAGGTGTACTATGCCAAAGCGGTCAATATGCGCCGCAACGGTCATCCCGGCGGATGGTTTGGTGACAAGTCGCGTTCGGGTGGTGGACCGCTGATCGATCTCGGTGTCCACTCCATCGTCCTTGTTCGTTACATTCTTGGCAAGCCCAACGTTACCTCGGTTTACGGAGCGACCTTTACAAAGCTCGGTGATCGCTCCAACCTCAAGACCGCAAAGGCATATCAATCGGTCAGTGCGGGTAAGCAGGACGTCTGTGACTGTGAGGATCTTGCCGCGGCAACGATTCGTTTTGACAACGGAGCGGTGTTGACGGTAGACATGAGCTTTAGCCTGAATCTGGAGGCAGATCAAAGCTACGTTCAATTGTTTGGCACCAAGAGCGGTGTCAAGCTTGACGATAAGGTTCGTTTGTTCTCTGAAATGAACGGATATATGACCAACGTTGATCTTTACGGCAAAACGGGTATCGACGTGGGAGAGGCTTTTGTAGGGGAGATCAATAACTTTATCGGTGCCGTCAAGGGCGATACTCCCTGCCGTTGTCCCGCAGAGGACGGCGTTGAACTAATGCGTATTTTGACCGCGATCTATCAATCTGCGGAAACCGGACATGAGGTGGTAATTCAAAGATGAAAATTTCTGTAAGTTCTTATTCTTATCAACAGTATATCAAAGCCGGAAAAATGACGCAACTTGACGTTGTTAAGAAGGCATATGAAATGGGCATTTCGGGTATTGATTTTACCGATCTGCAACCCAATAGCGCACCGACGCTTGAGGATCAGCTTGCATATGCCGCAGAGATCCGCAAGGAAGCCGAGAAGTACGGCGTAGAGATCGTGTCGTATACCATTGGGGCAAACCTATATAAGGGTTCCGAGGAGGAAGACGCTAAGGAGGTTGAACGTCTTAAGGGACAGGTTCGCGTTGCCGCCGCTCTTGGTGCAACCCTGATGCGTCACGACGTTTGCGGCAGTGAAAAGCTCCCCGACGGACGGGTGATCGGTTTCTACCGTATGCTTCCCACCATTGCGGCAAACGCGAGAAAGGTGACCGAGTATGCGCAAACCTTCGGCATCCGTACCATGTCCGAAAACCACGGCTACGTGGCACAGGACAGCGACCGTGTAGAGGCGCTTTACAATGCGGTTGGACACGAAAACTACGGTCTGTTGATCGATATCGGCAACTTTGCCTGCGTAGACGAGGATTCGGCGCACGCCGTTTCCAGACTCGCTCCCTACGCCTTCCACGTTCACGCCAAGGACTTTTACATCCGTCCTTTCGACTATACGCCGGCAGAAGGTGAGAAGTTCTTCAAAACGCGCGGTTGCACTCTTCTGGCGGGCAGTGCGATCGGTGACGGAGATATTCCCGTTGCACACTGTCTGGCGATCCTCAAGAGAGTCGGCTATGACGGCTATCTTACCATCGAGTATGAGGGTGCGGGTGATTGCATTGAAGGAATTGCGCGCGGACGTGATTATCTGAATACTCTGATTTGATCAAAGGAGAAGGGTGATGAAAGTCAAGGTTGCATCCTTTAACATCCACAACGGTATGGACGTGCAATACGATTTTAGTGTGCTTGCAAAGGATATTACCGATACAGGCCTTGATGTAGTTGGCTTACAGGAGATTGACCGTTTTGTCAAGCGAAGCAAATATCAGGACACGGTGGAGTGCTTAAAGGCCTGCACGGGTATGCAGTACACGGCATATGCACCTGCCTTGGAGTACACCGCCGAGGGACGCTTCCGTGATTACGGTTACGAAAAGGGGACGGTTCCACCGGAGGGGAGCGGGCAATACGGTGTTGCGGTGCTTTCCAAATATCCCATTCTCAATGCCGACTATCTGCATCTGCCAAAGACGACCGAGAAGGAGGAACAACGCGCGGTGCTTTATACACAGATCGACATAAACGGCACCGTACTGAACTTCTTTACCACGCACGCCGATGGCGGTTCGATTGCCGAACAGTTGACAGTGATCGAAAAATGGGCGAGCAAGCTCGGTCATTACGTGGTGACGGGTGACTTTAACTGTCAGGATTTTGCACTGTTCTACGAGAAATTTCCCGGACAGACATTGGCAATGAATGCCGAGAACGGTTTGAAAACGGTTGGTAATAGCCGTACCATTGACAACATTGTCATTTCGGCGGATTTTGCGTTGATTGAGTCATCTGTCAATTGCACGGGGCACTCGGACCATCATATGCCCGTAGCGGTCATTGATTTTTGATCATGATAAAGCATCCCCTTGGAATCATTGGCTTCCAAGTGGATGCTTTTTGCTTTTCCGTATGTTTTTTCTCTTTTGTGACAAAATAAGAATAAAACATTTTTTCAGGGGAGATGGCAATGGAACGGTTGAGCGAAAACTATTTTGAAAATGTGCGTCAAATGGATGCGGCACTGCGAGTAGATCAAAATTTTGATCTGATTAAAAAAACGTTATATCTCGGTCAAGAGCAGATCACCATGTATTATATCGACGGTTTTGTGGCAAGTGCCTCGATGAATAAGTTGATGATCTATTTTTTATCGTTGAAAGGGCTTGGCGATCCTCAAAATGCGGGTGGGAAAGCGGCGGCGCGCTATTTTTCCGAGCATCATTTGCCATACGTTGAGGCAGACGTCACCGACAATCTTGATACGATGATCGGGATGGTGCTTTCGGGCACGACCTTGATCCTTGGGGAAACCTTTGGGGAATATGCGATCATTGTAGATTCACGCACCTACCCGACGCGCTCGATCGGAGAGCCGGAAAATGACCGTGTGATGGTTGGTTCCCGTGACGGCTTTGTTGAAACGTTGGTGTTTAATACCGCCCTTATTCGTCGCCGCGTACGCGATCCCCGTTTGACCATGCAGTATTTTACGGTTGGAAGAAGCAGTCGCACTGACGTGGTGTTGTGCTATCTGGAGGGGCAGGCGGATCCGAAATACGTTGCTCAACTGCAACGAAAGCTTCGGAATATCGACACCGATTCCCTGACGATGGCACATGAATCGTTGGCGGAGCTTTTGGTGGAGCGGCAATGGTACAATCCCTTTCCCAAGATCCGCTATACCGAGCGTCCCGACGTTGCGGCGGCGCAGGTGATGGAGGGAAGTGTTCTGATCCTATGCGACAATACGCCCGAGGTGATGATCCTGCCATGTACCATCTTTGATTTTATGCAGGAAACCAACGATTACTACTATCCGCCCCTGATCGGCACGTATATCCGAACTGTGCGTCACATTGTGTTTTGGGCAACGCTTTTATTGATTCCTATATGGTTTCTGCTAACCAAAAATCCGCAGATCACGCCCGAATGGCTTCGCTTTGTTCTGCCCGAAAGCCCCGGAAAAACGCCGATCTTTGTACAACTGATTCTGGTTGAATTTATGATCGACGGTCTGCGCATGGCGTCCATGAATACGCCCGATATGCTCTCTAACTCGCTTTCTGTGGTTGGCGGTTTGATTCTCGGTGATTTTGCGGTGAGCATTGGTTGGTTGATTCCCGAAGTCATCGTCTATATGGCATTTGTAGCGATCGCCAATTTCTCGCAACGAAGCTACGAGCTGGGCTACACCTTCAAGTTTATGCGCATCGTGCTCATCGTTCTGATCCAATTGTTGAACTTTATCGGCTTTGCGGTGGGGCTTGGGATTTTCTTTTTATTGTTGGCGACCAACAAGACGGTCAACGGCAGACGCTCGTATCTCTATCCCCTGATTCCTTTTAACGGACGCGCGTTGCTCTCGCAGACGGTACGTCTTGGAAAACGCCGCACGGTGGGCGAGAGTAGTGGCGGTGTCCGTCGCGGGGGAAATGCAGAAAAAAAGAGTGACAAATAAAAGGGATTTGCTATTGATTTTTCAAAAAAAATGTGATATAATACCGTTGTTTTAGTAGTATCATATTTTTGGAGGAATCTGTTGTGATTGTTTCTTTGTTGTTGCTCCTTATGATCCTTCTTTACACGGCGCAATCGCTTCTGACGCGACTCTACTCGGAACATTACCCGGGACAGGCGAATATGGCGTCTCCCGTGTTTAACGTGATTAGCGGTGTTGTCGTTATGTTTTCGGCACTCGTGATGTGCGGTTTTCGATTTGATGCAAGTTGGCAGACACTGCTTCTCGGTGTTGCCAACGGTCTGGCGTTTGTTCTGTACAGTATCACCATCATCAAGGCATCGCAAACCGGCCCCTACTCGGTTTTGATGATCTTTTTGATTGCAGGCGGTATTCTTTTTCCCACTTTTACGGGTTCGGTGATCTTTGGGGATGATTTTACGTTGGTCAAGGCGATCTGTATTTTGGTCATTCTCGCATCAGTCTATTTTGTCAGCTCCAAAAAGGATGATGCCGCACCGCAAAAGGGCTTTTGGCTTGCCTGCGCGGGACTTGCTCTGGGCAACGGACTCTACAGTGCTTTTCTTGATATGCAGCAACGTCTGACCTCGGTGGACGAAAAAGAGGAGATGATTGCCGTCACCTTCTTCGTGGTTGTGACTCTATCGGCAGCAATTCTTTTGATCAATCAAAAGAAGAACTTCTTTGCCGTGATGAAGCAGAGCAAGAAGTCGCTCATCTATCTGCTTTCCTGCGCCGTTGTGATGGCGGCGGCGATCCATACCTTGACAGGGATGATCAGCATGATGGATCTGACACTCCTGTTTACCTTTGATAATTCGGGTGTTTTCCTGATCAGTGTGGTTGCCTCCTGTGTTTTCTTTAAGGAGAAGCTCTCCACCAAGAACGTGATCGGATGCATTACCATGAGCGTTGCTCTGGTCGTGATGATGGGTTGGGATTGGATCATTACTTGGTTCGCATAAGTGAATAAAAAAGGAGGATGCTACAAGCTATAGCATCTTCCTTTTTTGTTTTATTGCTCGGAGACCTGACGTTGCAACTCAACGTAGTGGGCAAGCACGTCGGCGCGATCGGCACTCTTTTTGCCAAGCATGATCTCGCGGAAGAATTCCTCTGCCGTTCCAAGTGTGCGGGGAGGGAAATAAAATTCGGTCTCCTCCGGTTTTTCATAGCGCTCGTACTGTCCGCCGCAAAGTCCCGAATGATCCGATCCGC
>JAZRGI010000062.1:0-10989 GCA_045644105.1 Eubacteriales bacterium
ATCCCCACCGCGCTCATTCTTCTGATTTCCGCGCCTACCAAGCTCATCCCTTTCCTTCTGATCGTGATCCTGATCCAACAGATCGACGGAAATATCATCAGTCCCAAAATCCTCGGCAACAACACCGGCGTCAGTCCCCTCTGTGTTATGATCGCCGTTTCCACGGTGGGTGCCATTTGGGGACTTCTCGGCATGGTGCTTGCCGTTCCGCTCTTTGCGACCGTATTGGAGATCGCCAACGAGTCGTTTACCATGCGCCTGCAGAAAAAAGGCCTTCCCTCCGGAATCGAAAACTACTACGCCGCCGACGCGCAGGTCGATCCCTCCAACAACGCAAACGTCACCACCGATCGCATCGTCCGCCGATTTGAGCGATACGTCGTGGCTCTGCAAAACCGTTGCGACGGCAACAAGCGGCTTCTGCGCCGCCATAGCCTGACGTTGTGGATCTACAAGCTTCTGATCGCCAAAGGCGTCATCAAACAGGTGACCGACGCCGAGCAAGCGCGCTTCTCTGCCGATGCCGCCGCCGCGGAAGCACAGAAGTTGGTTGACGAAGAGATCGAACACGCACGTTGGGAATGCGATATCGAAAACGCAGAGCCTGCGTCCGACGATCGCGCTTGTAATGAAGCCCCCGACGACACCGTCGGAGAGCCTTTGACAAACGAGGAATCCGATCCCACCGAAACCGCACAATCCGAAACCGAGATCACCCCCTCGACCGAAACGTAAGTTCCGACAATCATCCGACAGTATTTTGAAAGAAAGGAGAATACGCAATGGAAACCGAAAACCAAACAATGGAACCCGAAAGCAAAAAAGGCTTGGGCTTTTACGGCACGATCGTCATCGCGGCGATATTGGCGATCCTGATCATTGCCAACGTAGACGGCTTTAACCGCATCCTCGGCAAGGCGCTCTTCTACCTGCGCCCCGTCATCATCGGTCTTTCGATCGCCTATCTCTCCAATCCCTTCTTCCGTCTGTACGAGCAAAAGCTGCTCTATCGCGTCAACCCCTTCGGTCTGCGCCGCTTCATCGCGATGTGCATGACCTATTTGACACTCTTTTTGATCCTCGCGATCCTGCTTTTGCTCATCGTTCCGCAGTTGATCACAAGTATTCTCGAATTCGTTGAGAATGCCGGTGTCCTGATCGATAGCTCGGTCAAGGACATCAACCCCTGGATCGAACGCATCAACCGACTCATCTCCGACGAGGGTGAAACCGCCGCCGCCATTCCCCTTTTGAACGCCGAAAAGATCAAGGCAAGCGTCGCGACCTTCCTCTCGACCGTCAAGCTCAACAGTAAGGAGCTGATGGATCACCTTAATCTGGATACGCTCGGCACATTCTTTAACCTTGCGAACAACGTTCTGACGCTCATCGCCGATATCATTTTCGGTATCTTTATTTCAATCTATCTTCTCAACACAAAAGAAAAACGCTATGCGCAGATCATGCGCGCGCGCCGTGCCGTCTTCTCGGATAGCTTCAACGAGCGCCTGACCGAGATCTGCACGGTAGCCGACCACTCCTTTGGCGGATTTTTGCGCGGTAAGTTGCTCGACTCGTCGATTGTCGGTGTTCTGGTCTATATCTCCATTTCGATCATCGGCGTTCCCTATGCCATTCTGATTGCCGCCATCGTTGCCATCACCGACATCGTTCCCATTATCGGCCCCTTTATCGGTGTCGCTCCGTCGGCAGTCATCATTCTGCTCACCGATCCCGCAAAGGTCATCCCCTTCCTGTTGTGCATTCTCGTCATCCAACAGATCGACGGAAATATCATCGCCCCCAAGATCCTCGGAGAAAACACCGGCGTCAGCTCGCTTTGCGTCATGATCGCCATCACCACGATGGGTACGCTTTGGGGACTTGCCGGCATGGTGCTTGGCGTTCCACTCTTCGCAACCGTTCTGGAATTGACCAACCGCGGGCTTGACAAACGCCTTGCCAAGAAGGGACTCCCCACCCTTACCGACAGCTACTACGCACAGACCATGTCCGAGGACGAAACGGGTGAACCCATGCCCACAAACCTCCCCGCGACCGAAACCGCCGAAGCGCCCCCCCATCGCTTCTCGATGCCCGCCGAGGGTGGCGTTGGCGACGTATCCGAGCTTGAGTGCTTTGCACTGAACGCCTATGACGCTGCCCGTCGGCTCGGTCTGCTTGACGAAACCAATGAGGACGATCCTCAACTTGCGGAAGAACCAACCGAACTTGAGCGGCTTGCCACCGAGTTGTTTGCTTCCAAAAGCGAACCCGAAACCGAGAATGAAAATGAAGAAGCTTCTGCCCCGTCCCATGAGGATGGTGCCGAAGCCGATGACAGTGCGCCCGCCGCAAACGAACCGAACGACGTGACCGACACGGCACCCGAACCGACGTCCGATCCCATCAACGGCACCGAAGCATAACGCAGCGCAAAAAAAAAGAAAGGACCCCCTATCAATTATGGAACAATCGATCAAAAAAGGCGGTATCGCGGTACAAACCGAGCATATCTTCCCCGTTATTAAAAAGTGGCTTTACTCCGAAAAGGATATTTTTCTGCGCGAGTTGGTGTCCAACGCCTGCGACGCCGCAACCAAGCTCCGCCGACTTGCCTCTCTCGGTCAGTACGACGCAGGCGACGAAAGCTATCGCGTAGACGTCATCCTTGACAAAACGGCAAAAACCCTGACCGTGTCGGACAACGGCATCGGTATGAGCGCCGAGGAGCTTGACCGCTATCTCTGTCAGATCGCGCTTTCGGGCGCTTTGGAGTTCGTTGAAAAATACGAGGGCGACAACAAGAGCAACGGCATCATCGGTCACTTCGGTCTTGGTTTTTACTCTGCCTTTATGGTGAGCGATCGGGTTGAGGTCATCACGCGCTCCTATACAGGTGCTCCCGCCGTGCATTGGATCTGCAATGCCGACGGCAACTACGAAACCGCCGACGGCGAGCGCGACGCGCACGGCACCACCGTGATCCTGCACGTCAGTGACGAGGAAGCGGCGTATCTGGAAGCCTTTAAGATCAAGGAGATCCTCGACAAATACTGCGCCTTTATGCCGGTGGAGGTCTACTTTACCGATGCAGATACCGAAAAGAAGGACGGAGAGAGCGAGCAACCGATCAACGACACCACGCCGCTTTGGCTCAAGAATCCCTCGGACTGCACGCCCGAAGAATACAAGGAATTCTACCGCAAGGTCTTTCACGATTACCGCGAGCCTCTGTTCTGGATCCACCTCAACGCCGACTATCCCCTCAACTTCCGCGGTATTCTCTATTTCCCCAAACTGACCAACGAGTATGAATCGATCGAAGGTCAGGTCAAACTTTACTACAACCAGGTATTCGTTGCCGACAACATCAAGGAGGTCATTCCCGAATATCTGCTCATGCTCAAGGGCGTTTTGGATTGCCCCGAGCTTCCCCTCAACGTTTCGCGCAGCTATCTGCAAAACAACACCTACGTTTCCAAGGTATCGGCACACATCGTCAAAAAGGTTGCCGACAAGCTTAACTCGCTCTGCAATCTCTCGCGTGAGGAATATGAGAAGGTCTGGAATGACATCCGCGCCTTCGTCGAATACGCTTGTATGCGCGATCGCAAATTCTACGACAGAGTCAAGGATTCCCTGCTTTTGGAGTTGACCGACGGTAGCTTCGTGACCACCGCCGACTATCTGGAGAGCGCAAAGGAAAAGCACGAAAACAAGATCTACTACACCTCCGACAAGGCGGCACAGGCACAGTATATCTCGATGTTCACCGCCGAGGAGGTTCGCGTTGCCGTCTTTGAAAAGCCGATGGACGTTCAGTTTCTCTCGATGGTCGAGAGCTACGGCGATGCCGTGAAGTATATCCGCATCGATGCCGACGTATCCGGTGCGCTCAAGAGCGACGAGGAGGCAACCGCCATCCCCGCACTTGCCGACCTCTTTGTGAAGGTTTCGGGCGACGAAAAACTGAAGGTGGAGTTTGCCGCATTGAAGGACAACGCAGTTCCCCTGATCCTGACAGTATCCGAGGAGTCACGCCGCATGGAGGAAATGATGAAGCTCTATGCCATGAGCGGCATGAATATGCCCGCCTTCCCCTCCGAGGCGACCCTCACCGTCAACACCGCCAACGCACTCATCGCCAAGCTTTCCGATATGGACGACGAAAAACGCGAGAGAAGCGCCGCTTATCTCTATCAACTCGCTCTGCTCTCGCAGAGAAAGTTGAGCGCGGAGGAGCTGCAGAAGTTCCTCTCCGACAGTTACGCCCTTCTCGGATCGATCTGAACGAATGGACGATTTTCTTTCCTATTCTCCGGAGGACGTCATCGCCGCAAACCTATGCGAGTGTGACGCCCGTCTGGATATGATCTGCGAGCAGGAGGCGGCGCATCTGCGCGAATTGGCGTCCGAGCTTGCCATTGGCGGCTCGCTCAATCCCGATTTTTTCGCCTCCCTGCGCGACCACCGTCCCGCAAAGGCACCGCTTGCCGCCGACACCCTGTCGCAAAACAAGCATCTTCTGGGGGCGCACCGCACCATGCTTGCCGCTTGGCAGAGCGTTACACTTTGCCGCGAATTACACCGTCTGCTCGCAAAGGAACGCCTTCTCCGTCCCGAGGATTTCTTCGGGGAGATCGAGGAGCTTCCCGACACCGCTCTCGGTCGCGTAGTCTATCAACGCAACGGCTATGCCGATGCCGCTTATCTGCGCTTTGCCGAGCGGATCACCTCCCCCCACGTGCTTTACGCGCACAGCTTTTCGGCGGTCTGCGATCAGATCTACAACCGAAACTGCGAATTCGGCATCCTTCCGGTGGAAAGCTCCGCTGAAGGCCCTCTCAACAGTGTTCTCGGTCTGATCGACCGCTACGAACTGACGGTTGCCGCAACGCTTGACGTTCCCACCAACGACGCAAGCCGCACCACGCGCTTCGCACTTTTGCGCCGCGATCCGCTCCCGCTCTTTGGGGAGAACGAAAAAGACCTGCGCTTTGAGTTCTCGGTGGCGGGCAATGCCGAGCCTTCGGTTGCCGAATTGCTCTTTGCCGCCGACTTTTGCGGACTGACGCTTCTGCGCTCGGATACGCGAACCCTCCCGCAGGACAAAAACGCCGTCACAACGCGTTTCGTTCTCGGATCGGAAAACGGCGATCTTTACACCTATCTGCTCTATCTTGCGATGGAGGCATCGCACTACACCCCCATCGGTATCTATCTGCACCTGGAACGTCCCGAACCAAAACGCGACCGACGTTGAAAATTTATCTGACAAAAGGATTTTATAAACATGAAACAATTCAGCTACAGAACACGCGGCGTTTGCGCACGCGCCATCGATATTGAAATAGAGGGAGATACTCTGACACGCGTTCAGTTTCACGGCGGTTGCTCGGGGAACACGCAGGGGGTCGCTTCCCTGGTTGCCGGAATGAAGGTTGAGGAAGTCATCGACCGTCTTTCGGGCATTCGTTGCGGCTTTAAGGATACGTCCTGCCCCGATCAACTCGCAACGGCACTCCGCGAATATCTCGCGCAAAATTAAACCATTCTATTATTGTATACTTTTTCACGATCCAACGGAGGAATCTTCTACCCATGAGCAACTACCTTGAAAACTACCAAACATGGCTGAACGCCGATGCATTGAACGACGAGGAACGTCGTGAGCTTGTCGAACTTGACGGTAACGATCGCGAGATCCGTCACCTCTTTTCTCACGGCTTGACCTTCGGTACGGGCGGTCTGCGCAGTAAGATGCGCATCGGCATGAACGCGATGAACCGTCATACCGTAGCGCACGCGACGCAGGGACTTGCCAACCTGATCATCAAAGAGGGACGCGCCCTTGACGGCGTTGTCGTTGGTTGCGATAGCCGCAACAACTCGCGTCTGTTTGCGCGTACTACCGCAAGTGTTCTGGCGGCAAACGGCATCCGCGTTTATCTGTTTGAGGATCTTCGCCCCACGCCCGAACTTTCCTATGCTTTGCGCGAGCTTGGTTGCGTTGCCGGTGTCAACATCACCGCATCCCACAATCCCAAGCAGTACAACGGCTACAAGGCATACTGGGACGACGGTGCGCAGCTCCCCCCCGAGCACGCCGATACCGTTTGTGAGGAGATCAACCGTTTGGATATTTTCAAGGACGTTAAGATCGTTGATTGTGACGAGGCGATTGCTGACGGCAGAATTACCGTGATCGGCAAGGAGATCGACGAAAAATATCTTGACACTGTCCTCTCGCAAGCCATCAATCCCGATGCCGTCAAGTCGGTTGCCGACGAATTGCGCATCGTTTACACGCCCTTGCACGGCACGGGCCACCGTCACGTTCCCGCAATCATGCACCGTCTGGGACTGAAGCATCTTTACACCGTTGACGAACAGATGGTGATTGACGGCAACTTCCCCACCGTGGAAAAGCCTAACCCCGAATATCCCGATGTCTTCCGGTTGGGCATTGAGATTGCTAACGAGGTAGACTCCGACCTGATCGTTGCCACCGACCCCGACGCCGACCGTGTGGGCGTTATGACACGTTGTGCCGACGGTTCGTTTACCACCATTACCGGAAACCAGATGGGCGCATTGCTCATCGATTATATCATCACCTCCTACAAGCAGACCGGCACTATGCCAAAGGATCCTTACGCCGTCAAAACCATCGTCACCAGCGAGCTTGCCGCAAAGATCTGTCGCGAAAACGGCATTACGATGTACAACGTTCTGACCGGATTCAAGTTCATCGGAGAGGTGATCAAAAAGCAGGAACAGCTTGGCAAGGGATTCTTCCTCTTCGGATTTGAGGAAAGCTACGGCTACCTCAAGGGAACCTACGCGCGCGATAAGGACGCCGTGGTTGCCGCAATGCTCATCTGCGAGATGACCGCCTACTACAAGGCAAAGAATATGACGCTTTCCGATGCACTGAACGCACTTTGGGAAAAGTACGGATTCTGCATGGAGGAAACCAACGAGCTTTATATGGAGGGTCCCGAAGGTCCCGACCGTATGAAGGCACTAATGGAGTCGTTGCGTCAGAATCCCCCCAAGACACTTGGCGGTGAGCCGATCTCTTTGGTTGGCGACTATCTTGCGGGAACCATTACCGAGAAGGGTGAGGTTCGCCCCACGGGACTTCCCAAGTCCAACGTTCTCTACTACCGCCTGACCAACGGCGACGTCATTGTTGTCCGTCCCTCGGGCACCGAGCCAAAGGTCAAGTTCTACTATCTGTTGGAGGCGGAAAACCGCGAGGCAGGTCAGAAAAAGCTTTGCGCTTATCAGGAAACCATCAATCAATTGGCACACTAATACCGACGGGAGAATACAACGAACCCTGTTTTCTCCCGTTCTGCTCTCCCCATCTATTTTACTCCACTATACTGAGGTGCCGCATGGAACAAAACAAAAATTACGACATTCTGATCCTGACAACCCTTCTGGAGGAAAAGCGCTATACCGAACTGATCAACGAGCTGGATGCCATCCACCCCGTTGATGCCGCAGACTTCATCTCGGAATTGGACGAGAACCAACTGCCCATTGTCTTCCGTCTGTTGAAAAAGAATACAGCCGCCTCCATCTTTGCCGAAATGGATCCCGAACTGCAGTCCCTGATCCTGTCGCGTCTGAATGACCGTGAGGTACGCGCCATCATTGACGCGCTTTATATGGACGACGCCGCAGACCTTCTGGAAGAGCTTCCCGCAGGTGTCGTCAAGCGTCTGATGCAGCTTGCCACGCCCGAAACGCGCGCCGAGTTGAATCGCCTGCTCTCCTATCCCGAGAACAGTGTCGGCAGTATCATGACGAGCGAATTTATCGATCTGCGCAAAAACATGACTGCCACCGAGGCGATTGAGCGGATTCGACGCATCGGATTGGACAGTGAAACCGTCTACGTCGCCTACGTAACCGACCCTTCGCGCGTTTTGGAGGGTGTCGTACCGCTTAAAAAACTGCTTTTTGCATCCCCCGACACGACGATTGCCGAAATCATGGATACCAACATCGTCTTTGCCTATACCGGCGACGACCGCGAAACCGCCGCCAATGCCATCTCGCTCTACGATATTCTGGCACTTCCCGTCGTCGATAAAGAGCAACGCCTGGTCGGTATCGTTACGGTTGACGACGCAATGGACGTTATGGAAAGTGCCGCCACCGAGGACATCGAAAAAATGGCGGCAATCCTCCCCACCGATAAGCCCTACGCGCGCACCGGCGTTTTTGAAACCTTCTCCAAGCGCGTCCCCTGGCTTCTGCTTTTGATGTTGACCGCGACTCTGACCGGATCGATCATTTCGCATTACGAGGTCGCCATCGGAACCTACGCCATTCTCACCGCCTTTTTCCCCATGTTGATGGGTACCGGAGGTAACGCCGGCTCGCAATCGTCGGTTGCCATCATTCGTAGCCTGTCGTTGGGTGAGATTGAGGTTCGCGACGTTCTGTCGGTTCTTTGGAAAGAATTGCGCGTTTCGGTGCTTTGCGGCATCACGCTTGCCGTTGCCACCTTTGTCAAACTGATCCTGATCGATTTCCGTCTGCAATTCACCACCGTGACCGAATCGGGTATGGTGCAAAACAATCTTGTTCTCGCCATCATCATCTCGTCTACCCTCTTTTTTGCCATCGTCGTTGCCAAGCTTGTGGGCACCGTTCTGCCCATCGGTGCCAAGCGCATCGGTCTGGACCCCGCCGTGATGGCAAGCCCCTTTATTACAACCGTGGTAGACACCGTTACGTTGGTCATCTATTTCTCGATCGCATCAAAGGTGTTGGGATTCTGATCCGATCCAACCAAACCCATCGCTTACAAAAGGACAGAGAATGCTTCAAAATTCTCTGTCCTTTTTCTGTTGCTTGGCAAACCAATGAAATCATAAAAAAAACTTGATTTTTTTGTCGGGTTGTGTTATAATAAAATGAGAAAACCGTGCCGATATTCAGAAACGGAGAAGGTATTATGAAGCATATATTTATCATCAACCCCGCGGCGGGAAAGGAAAACGCCTATCAAAAGATCCAAACGGCTCTCTCATCGCTCCCCACTCGGGTAGACTTCGAAATTTACCTGACGCAGGGACGTGGAGATGCAACGGCATTCGTTCACGAATATTGTAAAACGCATACCGAGCCGGTTCGCTTTTACGCTTGCGGCGGCGACGGTACGCTCAACGAGGTTGTCAGCGGTGTCGTCAACTATCCAAAGGCAAGTCTTGGTTGCTATCCCTGCGGTTCGGGCAACGACTTTGTCAAATATTACGGCGGAAAGGAACATTTCCTTGACGTTCGTGCACTGATCGAGGCAGACGAGGAGTACGTCGATCTGATGCGTGTGGGCGACAGATACGCCATCAACGCAACCCACCTCGGCTTTGATTCCTGTTGCGCCGACGTAATGTCTAAAGTGCGCCGCAAAAAACTGATCGGCGGTAAGAACGCATACACCACGGGTGTGGTCGTCGGTCTTTTCAAGGCGATGAAGAATGCCTGCCGCATCTATGCCGACGGAGAGTTGCTCAACGAAAAGGGGACTATCCTTCTTTGCACCGTCACCAACGGTCAGTACGTGGGCGGCTCCTTCCGTTGCGCGCCGCGTTCGCTCGACAACGACGGTCTTTTGGAGGTCTGTCTGGTGACGCCGATGTCGCACGTCAGATTTATTTCTCTGATCAACCAATACAAAATCGGCGCGCATCTCGACAATCCGAAACTGAAAAAATACCTCACCTACCGCCGCGCAAAGAGCGTCACGGTGGAGGCACCCGAGGGGTTTGTTTATATTCTGGACGGTGAGTTGATCCACGGCTCGCACTTTACGGTGGAGGTAATGCCGCGTGCAGTCCGATTTGCCGTTCCCAAAACGGCGGTAGCCCTTCCGGGGGATGCGCACATTCCCGTCACCGAAAAAGATGAGGAGCGCGTCGGTGTTTGATTTTTTAGAGGATGCAAACGAACAAGCGGCTCTACTTGCCGTCAAAAAACGACTTCGGACCGACCGCGACGCCCTCTTATCGGAGTGCGAAACGAAGGCATCAAGCGCCGATGCGGCGGCACTGAAAGCGACCTTAAAGCGCCTCGACACCGATGTCGTCAACCATCTTACGCAACTTGCCAAGCAAGCGCGCCAATGCGCCGAAACACTCCCCATGCCGCGCGGTGTTTTCGTCAAAGAGGACGATCGGGCAAGGGCTTACACGCATCTGTTGAATACCCTACCGACGATGCATCGATCGACGCAGACGTTGAATGCTTCGATCGCAAAATTTCTGCAGTTTGAACAGATTGCCGCAAAAAGACGGCAAAACGCGCTTGCCGCCGAGGTCTTGATCGGTGCGACCTTGCTTGCCATGAAGGAGTGCTCCGATGATTCATCGCATTGCGTTTCGTCGATCTATGATCAACTGAAGCTTGAAAACCGACGCGCCGACGAGTTGACCGCCATTGCAAGCAGTCACACCGCGCTTCTGTTGGCTTTTTCCAAAAACACGTTGGTTGCTTTTTTTGTCCGTGTCGAGCAGGTCGCCGATCTGCAAAATCACGGACGTGCGGCAGATCCCTCATCGATTGTCAATCTGACAAACCGACTTGCACGTGAAGCCGATCTTTTGATCGACGAAATTCTACTGTCGCAAGCGAACGCATCTTCTTTTCAATAATTCCTAAAAGACTTTCCGACTTGAAGCCGCGATATGATTGAACTTACGGGTGACCAATGGTTGCCCGTTTTTTCTTGTGCTCGCGCTCTCGCCCTACAGTAATACCCGACTATGCCATCGTGGTTTAAAGTTGGAAATCTTTGCGGTATAAACGACGAGTATTGGGTGCGGGCACTGCCCGCCGCTCATGATGACAGACAGATTTTTTTATGAAGTCTAAAATCGTGGTTTAAAGTTGGAAATCTTTGCGGTATAAACGACGAGTATTGGGTGCGGGCACTGCCCGCCGCTCATGATGACAGACAGATTTTTT
>JAZRGI010000063.1:0-10961 GCA_045644105.1 Eubacteriales bacterium
TGACCCCGACACCCGCGTTTATACCACCGTCAACTCCCCCAGTGACACCGACTCCAAAGGCAACCACATCCTCCGAAAAGTTTACAACTCCCTCCTTGTTATCAAAAAATAACCGACCTGAACTGTAACTTATGATGATAAAACCAAAACGATTCAAACGGCTTCTATGCCTCTTATTGGCAATCCTTACGATCCTTGCAACAACCTCCTGTAACAACGAAGGCGGAAAGCAACCGGATGAGGATAACGCCCCATCGCAAACACCCGAGCCCTTTAACCTCACTGATGAGTACGTCATTGTCCGCAGTTCCCTCTATGCCTCAAACGAAAAGATCTCCGATGCCTGCTACTATCTAAAAAAAGCGATTGAAAAATCGTACGGTTTTACCGCGGAAATCGTCACCGACCTGACCGATGCCGCCGGCAAACAGGAGATTTTGGTCGGCTTCACCAATCGAACCGCATCAAAGCAACTCTCCGAAAAGTTGGGCGTCAACGATTACGGCTATTATATCGCATCTCAAAGCGCGATCGCGATATGCGGCGCAACGCCCGAAACGACATTGGAAGCGGTGGAACGATTCTGCCTAGACGTTCTGACCTACAATGGTAAAACGGCACAAGCGCAACAACCCGTGCTTACCACACTGACCAAGTTTTTGGAATGCGACACCTACGAGTATACCTCTCTGTCCATCAACGGCATTCCCCTGGAAAACTACACTATGGTAGTTTCCTCTACCGACGAAATCGACGCGGCGGTAGAAGTAAACAAGCAAATCGGCAGTTATACGGGACAGTTCCTGCCAATCATTTCCCTCTCCGAAATGACCGGTGACGAGGAAGCACTCATTCGCGTAGGTGCCTCTTACCGCCACGGCAAGAGCGCAAAAGATCTTGACGGATATTTGATCAGCAATTACGTTGATGATGCGGGATTCGTCATTTGCATCGATGCATCCTCAAAAGCATACTACAAGGAAGCGATCCAGACCTTGTTTGGAACAAAAAACCAAACGATTGACGGTACGACGGTTGCATATCAGATCAAGCAAGAAACCCTTTATTCGGTTGCCACAGAATACCGTGACGGAAGCCACAAAGTGACCGATTACGTACATTGGATGCTTGAATCGGAAATCACGGAAGAGCTTGCAGAAGGTCTTACCTACGTTGAACAGGTTTATTACGACGATGATGGACTTCCCTACCGTGTTTACACGTTATTGGTTGACATCAACATCTACAAGCTTTCGATGGGATCCTCAAACGACGGCTACGACAAAACCCTGACAAACACTGCAGACCGTCAAACCACGCAACAACATATGCAGGCGGCGGTTAACAACGGCAAAGTCGTTGTCGCCGGCATCAACGCCGATTTCTTTGATATTCTTCCAAGTGAAACAACTCCGGGTGACTACCGTCCCTTCGGACTTACCATCAAGGATGGCATTCTGATCTCCAAAGGCGAGTTTGGACTTCGTCCCCACCTCAACGGTACAACGGGCAACAATCGCGCCTTCTTCGGCTTTACCAAAGACGGCAAACCCGTAATTGCCATGGAATCCGACTATAGCTCCCCCACGGCGCTCGCAACGCTTGAAACGGCGGTTGGCGGTGCCTATATTCTCTCCGATGACGGAAAAATCAACTTTTTCAAATATCAGCACAATATCATTCACGGCGAGGTCGATCCGCGCGGATTAGCCGGATACCGTGAGGACGGAACCGTTGTACTGATGGTCATCGACGGCAGACAAGAGGAGCACTCCAACGGAGCTTCGCTCTTACAATCTTCTATCCTGATGCAACAGTTCGGAGCCACCGATGCAATCTTGTTTGACTGTGGCGGATCCTCCAATCTCGTTTTGCGGAATCCCGAAACCAACACCTATACCACCGCAAACAGTCCCTCTGACGGACAACTCCGACAGATCTACAACTCACTCCTTGTAATTCAAAAATAAAACTATCATGAGAGGAATCACAAAAATGAAACACGGAACACTAAAAAAACTGATCAGCCTCTGGCTTGCGATCTTCATGGTCCTCACACTGGCTGCCTGCGGCAACAAAAACAACGATGATCCTTCCGATCCGCAGGAAGATTTAACGCCTGTCGCGTTCACTCCCTCGGAAGACTACGTCATCGTTCGCGGCGATCTTTACGCCTCCAATCCGGAAATTTCCGATGCCTGCTACTATCTGAAAAAAGCAATCGAGAAGGTATACGGCTTTACCCCCGAAATCGTTACCGACAAAACCGAAGCCGCCGGCAAAAATGAGTTTATTGTCGGAAATACCAATCGCGCATTCTCTCAAAAACTCTCCAGAACACTCCTGTTGAACGACTACGGCTACACCATTCCCACAAAGAATGCAATCGTCATCTGCGGTGCAACCCCCGAGAACACGTTGGATGCCGTTAAACTCTTCTGTGAAAAGCTTTTGACTTATGACGGAAAGAAAGCACAATCCACCAATATCGAGTTGCAAACGAGAACCGAGTTTATTAGCCGCGACACCTATGAGTATTCTTCCGTAACGTTAAACGACATCCCGTGGGAAAACTACTCCCTGGTTGTATCCACATCGGACGATATTGCCGGTGCGGTCAAGTTGAACAAGACACTCGGTCAATATACCGGCTACGTGCTCCCCATCCTCCACGTTTCCGAGATGACGGGAAAAGAGGAATCGATTATTCGCATTGGCGCATCTTTCAGAAGCGGTAAGGCATCCAAAAATCTGAACGGTTATCTGATCAACACCTACGTTGACGATGCGGGCAACGTCATCTGTATCGATGCATCCTCTGATAAGTACTACGACGACGTCATCAAAAAGCTTCTTGACAGTGCCGAAAAAACCGTTGCGGGTGATTCCATCTCCTACAAATTCGAGCAGGAAACACTTTACTCGGTTGCCACCGAGAACCGCGACGGAACCAATAAAAAAACCGATTATATGCACTGGGAACTCGCCACGGAAAAGACCGAAGAGATTTCCGACGGTGTACTCTATACCGAGCAACTTTACTATGATGATGAAGGTCTTCCCTACCGTGTTTACACGCTGGTGATTGATATCAATAAGAACACCATTACAATGGGCACCGGAAACGACGGATACGCTTACCCGCTTACCGACACGTCGCTTCGTCAAAATACGCAGGAGCATATGCAGGCAGCCGTAAACAACGGCAAAAACGTCATTGCCGGTATCAACGCCGACTTCTTTGATAACGTTGCAAGTTCGGTTTCTGCCGGCGACTACCGTCCCTGGGGCCTTACCATTAAGGATGGCATCGTACTCAACACGCCCGATACACTTGGTATTCGCCCCGTTCTTTGGGGAACCACCGGTAACGTGCGTCCCTTCTTTGGCTTCACGAAAGACGGAACACCCGTAATCGCTATGGAAAGTGAATACAGCACCAATGCAAGCCTCTCTACACTGGACACCGCTGTTGGCGGCGCGTACATCCTCACCGAAAACGGTGGCGTCAACTTCTTCAAGTATCAAAACGATATCATTCACGGTGAAATTCACCCCCGTACCGTTGTCGGCTACCGTGAGGACGGAACCGTTGTTATGATGGTCATTGACGGCAGACAACCCGAACACTCCAACGGTGCATCAATGTTGCAATGCTCGCTTCTGATGCAACGTTTTGAAGCTGTCGAATCTCTGTTGCTCGATGGCGGCGGATCCTCCGATATGGTTCTTCGCGATCCCGACACCAACGTCTACCACACGGCAACCAAGCCCTCCGACGGCTGCGATAAGGGACAAAACATCCTCCGTGATATGTACAACTCGCTTCTTGTCGTTAAGAAATAATCCCCACCAAAACGAAAGGAACGCACTATGAAATTTAAGAAATTCAAAAAAACAATCTGTCTTTTGCTTTCCGTTTTTATGCTTTTCTCCTTTGTTGCGTGCAACAAAGACTCTCATAACAATGAAGAACCTACAGAAGACCAAAAGCCAACCGCATTCACGCCGGGGGAAGAATACTCCATCATCCGCAGCAATTTCTACTCCACCGATGAGGATATTACCGATGCTTGCTTCTACCTGAAAGCGGCGCTTAAAAAGGCTTACGGCATCAAGGCAGATATCACCACCGATATGGCGGCATCCGCATCCGGCAAGGCATTCTACATTGGTTATACCAACAACGTACAATCCCAACAATACTTTAATACCCTTGCGGCAAATGACTACGGATACTACATTCCTTCAAAAAGCACGATCGTTATCGCGGGCGTATCTCCCGAAACCACGATGCTTGCCGTTGAAAAATTCTGTGAAGACCTTCTGACCTATGATGGCAAAAAAGTACAGACACAAAACCCCGAATTAATGACTCTGACCAAGTTCACGCACAATGAAACCTACGACTACACCTCTCTGACCATCAATGATATCCTGTGGGAAGATTACACCCTCGTGGTTTCCTCCGGAAACGATTTGGCGGGAGCGGTTGAAATCAATAAGGTATTTGGTCAGTACACCGGCTACGTTCTGCCGATCGTTCAGTATTCCGATATGACCGGAAACGAAGAATCCATCATCCGTGTGGGCGCTGCCTACCGCAACGGTAAGAGCACCCAAAAGCTCAAAGGCTATCTCATCAACACCTACTCCGACGAAAGCGGTAACGTCATTTGCATTGATGCCTCCAACAAGAGCAATTATGTCAGTGCCGTCGAGGACCTGATCTCTAAAGCAACCAAAACAATCGACGGCGGTGCCGTTTCCTACAACGTTGGAGTTGACACCGTCTATAAGGTAACAACTACCGATGCCGACGGTAGCTCCAATCCCCAAACCGCCTATATGCATTGGGAGTTGAAAAACGAAACCACAAAAACACTTTCCGAGGGTGTCACCTATATTGAACAACTCTACTACGACGATGATAACCTTCCCTACCGTGTATATACGTTGATCGTTGATACCAACCTCAATCGCATCGACATGGGTACTTCCAACGACGGATACGATTCCTCCTTGCCGAACGCAGCCGATCGCCAAACCACACAACAACATATGCAAGCTGCCGTAAAAAACGGTGAAAACGTTATTGCAGCTACCAACGCCGACTTCTTCAACAACAGAACCGAGCCCTCACCCGGTGACTATGCGCCCTGGGGATTTACCATCAAGGACGGAGTACTGCTTTCTCAGAAAAATCCGGAACGTCCCTGGATTCCCGCAACCGGCAATGATCGCCCCTTCTTCGGCGTTGACGTCGACGGTAATCCCCTGATCTCGTATGAATCAAGCTATCTTTCCGACGAAGCACGCGCAACCTTGAATACCGCAATCGGCGGCGCATACATTCTCGCATCGGGCGGAAGCTCCCTCTATTACTGCAATGCTATGACCGGAAAGGTCATTCACGGTACCATTGACCCGCACACAATGGTGGGCGTTTGCGAAGACGGAACCGTAGTTCTGATGGTCATAGACGGCAGACAACCCAAGCACTCCAACGGTGCTTCTCTTCTGCAGTGCTCGATCCTGATGCAACGTTTCGGATCGGATGATGTCATGTTGCTCGACGGCGGCGGATCCTCCAACATGGTTCTCCGTGATCCTGCTACAGATACTTATACCACTGTCAATAGCCCTGATGACGGTCATTTGAGAAAGATGTACAACTCGATTCTCGTTGTCAAGAAGCCCTAAAAAATAACAAAACCATTCGAGGGACAGGCGTTTTATCCTGTCCCTCGTTCATTTTGATCAAATTCCAAAAAGATTATAACGGCAGATAAAAGCCTCTACAGACATTCTATAGAGGCTTTTTCATATTGTTTTTAGATTGCAATTTTCCGGATTATGTTTCTTTTTTCTTGCGGAATACCAGGAGCTTACTGATAAAGTAGTTAGCAACGATTACAAGAACCGCCGCAACAAGACGGATCACAAATACATTCATTCCCAACCACGTCACAAATATCGCCATCAATCCCTCTTGCATGAGGAAGGTCAATACTCTGCCGCCGGCAAACGAAACGATCTCTCCCACGATCGGGAGGAAGCCTTTTGTGCGGCTCTCAAATACCCAAATCCGGTTGGTAACGTATGCAAACGCAACGGCAGACACCCAAGCAATGGTATCGGCGGTATGTACCAGAATCGGGTTGACATCGATTTTGTCACCCCAAAAATAATATAACGAGAAAGAGATTGTCCAATCCACAACGGTGGTAAGTCCGCCAAAGATCAGATACAAAAGCTTTTCCCTGTGTTTTTTAAACAATGTTATCAATTTTTCGATCATACAACGTTTTGAATCAACCGATAGAAGGCAGATTACTTTCTCCTTAACATAATATCCAAAAAAAGGTTTACAACTTTTTTTACATTTTTCGTGGTCTTCTTTGTTAATTATCAAAATTATATCATATTTCAAGCCCCTTGTCAAGAAAAAAAGACAAATCCAATCCACGCACATCTCTTTATCGATCAAAAAAGCCCTTCCAATCAACGTAATCACTCCGCAACGAAAGCACGCCGATTTTCAGGGCTTAAGAACTTTTCAATAATAAATAAGAAACTGTTTCGCCAGAGGAATCGCAAGCAACAATAGATTTACAATGCCAATACTTGCCACAACAGAGACACAATTCTTTTCATGTTCCATCAAAAATTTCAGCATCAAAGCAATCATCGCAAAGCAAAAAAGAGCGCAAGTACGATTGCCGGAAGCATACATGGTAGTGGAGAACCACATAATCACCAAAGAAGCTACGGAAGCCAATATCACAAGACCGGTAAATCCTTTTTTCTCTGTATTGAGCAGAAAGACGGTCAACATCAAACCCGTATATACCGTCCAAAAAAGATACGGCATTACCGTTCCAAACGAAACACCTGCATCAGGCAAATAAAGAATCTGATAGATATATTTCGTGACATCAACCAAAGCTCCAAAGTGAATACCGTGCGTCAACAGTGCTACAAGCGGGATGCAGAATACAACTTCAAATGCGGAAATCAACACACGATGCTTGGTGCGATCAACACAAAGAATGATCAATGCACCAAACAAAATCATCAAAAGTCTTTGGTGAACGAATACGGTTTGGTAAGTCCAATAGATTCCGTTTGCAAGCAAATATCCAAGTCCGCCCTCGTATGCCGCATAACCGTATACGTTGTTCATTCTAATGGCTTGTGACGGCGCAAAGAACATTGCCAAAAAAAAGCCAAGCAATGCGCCAAGTAACAAAAATTCAAACCATGACGGCTTTTGTTTTTTCAAAAAGACAACACCTGCAAGGTAGCATAACCAAAAACCAATTAAAACCAATGCGAATTGCTCTCCCCAAAATGCAATTAAAACACTGAGAAGCAACTCAACACAGCCTCTCCACCCAAAAGAGAGTGAGGTCGAGTTTTGATATCGATCGTACAAACGAGCCAACAGATAAAATAAAACCGCAATCGGCCACAGATAGAAAATGGCACCCGTAAACCAAAACATGGAGGATGAAAGCACCCGGAATCCGACGCACATCATCATGCCAAGCATCAAACACATTGCCCTTCCCCAAGCCTGCTTTCCAAAGATCCGTGTAACACTAAAAGCAATTGAAACGGTTGCCAACGTGGAAAGCAAAATCCATAGCGGCATAAAATCCAACTGCAACATGACGTACATCAAGGAATTTGCAACCACTCTGCCATTCAGATAATGATATGTATAGGAGAGATAATTCAAAAATCCGGGATGCTCCGCAATCATGGTGCGATAGTGACCGTCATCTGAAAGTGGCTCCAACTTTACCGTACTGAAAGCTACAACAAAGATTCCTACCAACAACACAAACCAATATAATTCAGGTTTCTTTGCCACCCATTGGAAATAGTCTTTTAAGTTTTTTCTATTATTTTTCTGATTGCTTGTCATTGGAAAGCACCTCTCTTGCAATGTAGATGGGACGCTTTTTGGTTTCAAAAAAGATTTTACCAACGTAGGAACCGAGAATGGCAGTGGCAAGCAAATTCAAACCGCCAATCAAAAGGAGCAAAATAATCACCGTATCGAAGGGCGTGGTTTGCTGACGAATCAGTACCGCCAAAAGATAGATCAGCGAAGAAGCCACCGAAAGACCACCTGCATATTTTGCAAAATCCAACGGTGCCAAAGAAAACGACATAATGCCCGTCATCGCATATTTGAACAACTTTCGGAAAGACCATTTGCTCACGCCGCCTGCACGCTCTGCGGCTTCATAAGGTATGAAATGCGTGCGGAAGCCAACCCATGCAAAAATACCCTTGGTAAAGCGATCGCCCTCCGACATACTCAAAATGGTTTCCAGCATATTTCTTCGAAAGGTTCGAAAATCACTTGCACCATTCACAAAAGTAACCTCTGTAACCTTATTGATTACTTTATAGAACATATTTTTAAAGAATTTCAATATGGTGCTTTCACCGCGCTTGTCCTGATAGGTCGCTACGCAGTCATAGTCGGGATTCGCTTCCAAGAAGGCAACCATTTCGCCAACCAACGCCGGCGGTTGTTGCAAATCGCCATCGACCAGTGCGGTGTAGTCCCCCGTTGACTGCTTCAAGCCTGCGTAGATTGCCGCCTCTTTTCCAAAATTACGCGAAAAATCTACGATCTTAATCTCAAAGTCTTTCTTGGAAAGCAGTGCTTTTAATTTTTGCAAGGTATTGTCACGGCTTCCATCGTTGACGTATACCAACTCCAGATCCATATCCTTTCCAAGAAAAGCATCTTCAATTGCGGCATACATCTTATCAATGTTTTCTTCTTCATTGTAACAAGGAATCACCAACGTTAACTTCATACTCTTCTCCTAATTATATGTTTTCGCTTTCGCAATTTTGGGAATCACAGTCCCTATTTTTTATATTATAACATAAATCATAATATAAAACAAGTAAAATGCTCAAAAAAAATGGGTTATATTGTCGTCTGCAAAACTTGTGGGGATAAGACACGCATATTGCTTCGCCATTTTCGCGTGACTTCAGGATGCTTTCGGTGTCATTAATTTTTCCGATGCTTCGTAAAGCCATATGCCCCATTCTGGGTATGCTGCCACCAGCGTCATTGTCACACCTTGCTCGCGCGCCTTTTGGATGGCGATTTCCAGATTGTCACGGCGCAGATAATAGACACATTTTTCACTTTCGACGGTGTAAACCGATGGATCACACAAATACTCGACCGGGACAAAAACATCCTCTGAACCATCCCAAAAACCGGCAGTAATCCTTCCACCCGAAGCAATTGCAATATCCTCACACTGATTCCAACCCGAATAAATCGTCGTATAGCCTTTTTCAAGCAGCATATCGCTGATCTCGCCGCTGATATGATTTTGTGATTTCTTGATATTTTGATCGGTTGGCAAAATGTTGTTGCAAAAAGAACCTACAACCAATATCGCAAGCAAAGCAAGCACAATCACCTTTCCGCCCTTCCATTGAAGGTATACGTAAGATCCAAGTGTAGCAAGCATGGGAAACAACATAAAATAATAGATGCTTCGCACCGTCATATCTGTAAAAACATCGAGGAACAGAATGCCCAACACGCTCAAGACAAACAACCAAACCGGGATGCAACGAAAGGGGCGGCATTCTTCCTTTTGCCAACGAAATTGAACAAATGCGACCGCGCAAAAGATGACCATCGCAAAGAGAAACCATCCAATATGCTCGCTCTCGGTCAAAAGTCCGATCATGTTTTTGAATGCACTTTTGAGCGACAATGCAACATTAGGCAACTTCAAAAAACGACCGGTGTTAAAAATCTTGTGTTGTGGAACCGCCAAAAGCTGAATCAACAACACCCCAAAAAGGTTGCTGAACGATAGAGCCAACGTCATCAACAAGGATGGCACCCGCAATTTTCTTTGCTTTATCCAGGCATTCAATTGGGAAAATGCCTCGACGGCAAGCATCGGCGGGAGCATAATTGCCGTTTGTCGCAGGCTTTGCATTCCCGCACCGAAGGATAACAGAAGTGTCAGTATCAACAATGCAACGCGCGGCTTGGTAAGACGTTCTTCCCTTCTTAAAAAGAAGCCGAAGCACAGAAACGCCGTGATAAGATAGCAGGCATAATAGGAACACATGGTAAAAAACAATTGCCAACCGTTGGTGGAATACACCGCGTCGCCGCAATAGGCGGTCAGAGATACCAGACCCACGAGAGCCACCAGGCGTACCTCCAAGCGCGGGAATACCGACTTTAGCATCCACAACAGTGAAAAGGCAATGCCAAGCGTCATGAAGATCGTCGCTAACGACATGGAGAGCGCGGCGTGTCCGGTGATGCCGTAGATCAGTGCCGACCAGACAGGCGTCGCAATGACGTAAAATTGATTCCCGAACACCCAACCATCCGGGAAAATCGATCGAGCCTCCCACGCGCGAACCGCGTATAGCATGTCGGAATACATATCGGTACAATAAAAGCTTGGCGTCATAGAAAGATTGATCTTGCAGATATAGAAAAAGTAGACCAACAGAGTACAAACAAGTGCTGTCGGCATCAACAGATGCTTATACTTTTCGATCCACGCACGCATAGACCGATCCCCTCCTTTGTTCAGTTTAAAAACGTTGTAAGCACTTTTATTATATCATAAAAGAATAGAAAATGCAAGTTTGGAAGAAACGTTTGCGGATGGAAAAATGAAATGCGAACTTGCGGTTATGAAGCAAAGCTTCATAACCATTTTCTTTCGACCGTCACCTCAACCAATAGAAAAAGGAGGCTTTTGCCTCCCTATCATTTTGTATGACAAGGTATTCGCCTATCGGCGAAGATTCGCTCGCCCTGCGCTTGGTGAGCAAGCTCCCCAATCTTCGGGCGGCGAATGCGAACTTGCGTTGTTGCTTTGCAACAACCATGGTCTTATATGGGTCACCTCGACCAATAGAAAAAAGGAACC
>JAZRGI010000064.1:0-3492 GCA_045644105.1 Eubacteriales bacterium
TACAATTTTTCGGCAGGACCGTCCATGCTTCCGCTTCCCGTACTTGAAAAGGCTGCAGCTGAGCTGGTCTGCTATGGAGAATCGGGTATGTCCGTCATGGAGATGTCTCACCGATCTCCGGACTACGAAGCCATCATCAACGACGCAGAGGCAATGCTCCGCAAGTTGATGAATATCCCCGACAACTATAAGGTACTCTTTTTGCAGGGCGGTGCATCCACACAGTTTGCCGCCGTTCCCATGAATCTGATCAACCGTACCGGAAAAGCCGATTACGCCGTTTCCGGTCAGTTCTCGGGAAAAGCTTTTAAAGAAGCGCAAAAAATGGGCTACGATGTTAAGTGTATCGCCACGACCAAAGACGATAATTTTGATCATATCCCAACCATTACCAAAGATATGATCCGTCCCGATGCGGCTTATCTGCACATCTGCTTCAACAATACCATTTACGGCACCAAGTATTCATATATCCCCGACACCGGTGATATCCCTTTGGTTGCCGATCTCTCCTCCTGCATCATTTCCGAGCCGATTGACGTTTCCAAGTTCGGCGTCATTTATGCAGGCGCACAGAAAAATATGGCTCCCGCGGGACTGACGCTTGTCATTGTCCGTGAAGACCTTCTTGAGTACGCAAAGCCCGATATGCCCACCATGTTGGAATGGAAGACCATGGCGGAAAACGGCTCGATGTACAACACGCCCCCCTGCTACACCATCTACATGGCAAAATTGGTGTACGAGTGGATTCTCTCTTTGGGCGGTCTTGACGTGATGAAGGAAATGAACCAAAAGAAAGCAGCCGTCCTTTACGACTATCTGGACGCGCAGGATTATTATATCGCACCCGTCAAGCGCGATAGCCGCTCGATGATGAACGTCACCTTTGTAACCGGAAATGCAGATCTTGACAAAAAGTTTGCATCCGAGGCGGCAAAGGTAGGACTGAAAAACCTTAAAGGTCATCGCTCGGTTGGCGGTATGCGCGCTTCTATTTACAATGCAATGCCTTATGAAGGTGTGGTTGCGTTGGTTGATTTTATGAAAGAATTTGCCAAGAACAATCCGAAACAATAATCGGTTTCTTGGAGCAAAAATGGCGGGAATCCGGTCTTCCGAGGGGTATCCCATCCGGGAAGGCAGCAGATGCCCGCCGATTTTATTGGAGTTGGCTTTGTTTGAGAAAGGTTGTTGAAATATGAATTTTATAGTCAAAAATAAAAACGCCGATGCACACGTCACACTGACCGAGAAAAATCTTTCTCCCTCGCTCACCGAGTTGCTTGTGGAAATTGATTTTTCCTCCCCCACCGTTCCCTCCCCCATCTGTATCGGTTGGGAGCTTCCTTGCAACGATATGTACGTTGTCTGGAATGCGGGCGGGCGATCCAATATATCGAGTCTTGGGCCGAATTGGAGCAAAAAGCGCTCCTCCAGCCGCCTGGCTTCGGGGGCGCCGGTGCATTCTCTGCTCTCGCAAAGCGGCAAAAACCGCATGACGGTATCGCTTTCCGATGCAAAAACGCCGTGTGAAATCGCAACCGGAGTGGTGGAAGAAACCGCAGAAATCCAATGCGAAGCAAAATTCTTCAGCATTCCCGTCGGTTCCATCTCCTCCTATCGCGCAACGATCCGCATTGACACAACCGACGAACCCTTTTACAACACCCTTCGCCGTGTCGATGCGTGGTGGCAGAATGAATGCGGATATCCCTGTGCACCCGTTCCCGAATTTGCAAAAAAAGCCATGTATTCCACATGGTACTCCTTCCACCAACGCACCATTCCCTCCGAAATTCTGGAACAGTGCAGATTGGCAAAGGAGTTTGGCATGGATGCCGTAATTGTTGACGACGGTTGGCAGACCGACGACGGTAATCGCGGCTACGCCTTTTGCGGCGATTGGAAGCCGACGCCCTCTAAAATTCCCGATATGAAAGCCTTTGCGGACGCTATCCACGCACTTGACATGAAAATGATCCTTTGGTATTCGGTTCCCTTCGTCGGTTCCGGCACCGAAGCATATCAACGCTTCCGCGATATGCACCTCGGTTTCCATAAAGGAAACGAGGAGTTTGGGTGGGTGGTGCTTGACCCCCGCTATCCCGAGGTTCGTGCGTATCTGACCGACATTTACCGCAACGCCATGTTGGATTGGGGTATTGACGGATTCAAGCTTGATTTTATCGATAGCTTCCGTTTGATGCCGACGACGGTTGTCAATGATCCACGACGCGACGTGGTTTCTCTTGAGGACGGCGTTGACTTGCTTCTCGAACAGATCACGTCGACGCTCCGCTCGATCAATCCCGACGTTCTGATCGAATTCCGCCAATCCTACGTCGGCCCGGTCATTCGCAAGTACGGAAATATGTTCCGCGTGGGTGACTGTCCCGCCGACTCTATCATCAATCGTACTGCATCGGTTCAACTTCGCTATATTCTCGGTGACTCGGCGGTGCATTCGGATATGTTGATGTGGAGCTACGACGATACGCCCGCCTCTGCCGCAAAGCAGATCATCGCTACCCTCTTTACCGTTCCGCAGATCTCGGTGATGATCGACCGTATGCCCGCAGATCATCAACAAATGTTGCGAAACTACATGGATTTCTGGAACACCAACCGTGACGTTCTTCTGGAGGGAGAATTGACTGCCGAGCATCCCGAATGCAACTACACGCAGGTCTCGGCAAAAAAGGACGGTCATCTGATTGCCGTTGCCTACTCCGATACGCCAATCTCTTTGGAGAGTGACCTGAACCGTGTGACCATTGTCAACGGCAGCGGAAACGACGGCACTCTGCTCCGCGTAAAGACCGCACAAAACAACTTTGTGTGCAGGATCTACGATTGCCTCGGCAACTGCATTGCGCAACGCCCCACCCTTCTTTCGGTTGGCGTCCACAGTTTTGAAGTTCCCGACTCCGGAAGACTCGAACTGACACGTTCCCTTTCCTGACCTACGAAACGTCCCGTAAAAATTCTGTTATTTTAAATATAATTATTGAAAGAGAGGCTATTCTCATGAAGATTCAATTGCTTAATAAAATCGCACAGGTTGGCTTAAATGAACTTGGTGCCAACTACACCGTAGGTGAGGACGTCACCAATCCCGACGGTATTATGGTTCGTTCCGCCGTTATGCACGAAATGGAGTTCAATCCCGAATTAAAGGCAATCGCGCGTGCCGGTGCCGGCGTTAACAATATTCCGATCGACCGTTGCTCCAAAGACGGTATCGTGGTATTCAACACCCCCGGTGCTAATGCAAACGGCGTCAAGGAGCTTGCCATTTGCGCCCTTCTTCTTGCCTCGCGTAACGTGGTTGGCGGTATTGCCTGGGCAAAGACCTTGACCGAGGACGTTGCCAAGCAGGTGGAAAAAGGAAAATCGAAATTTGCCGGAACCGAGCTGAAGGGAAAAACCTTGGGCGTGATCGGTTTGGGTGCCATTGGCGGCATGATCGCAAACACCGCCATCGCACTG
>JAZRGI010000065.1:0-5811 GCA_045644105.1 Eubacteriales bacterium
TCCACCTTGGCAAGGTGGCGCTCTACCAAATGAGCTAAATCCGCGGAATGGTGCCTCCGGTCGGAATCGAACCAACGACACGGGGATTTTCAGTCCCCTGCTCTACCAACTGAGCTACAGAGGCATACAGCAAGGGCTGTACTATTAAGGTGGCGATCCGGATGGGGCTCGAACCCACGACCTCTAGCGTGACAGGCTAGCGCTCTAACCAACTGAGCTACCGGACCATTTGGTGGAAACAATAGGGCTCGAACCTATGACCCTCTGCTTGTAAGGCAGATGCTCTCCCAACTGAGCTATGCTTCCATCTTTTTTTGCCGTTTCTTTTTGACGACTCACTCATTATACCACAATGAATTGCGTTTGTCAAGTGTTTTTTGAAACTTTTTTAAAAAAGTTTTTTGTCGTGCGAGAAGAGCGCTTCTCGTTTGACGGCTTTGATATTATACCACAGCTTTTTTCTCTTGTCAACCCCTTTTTTTGATTTTTTTGGAATTTTTTTCAAAGCCATCTTTGTGTGGCATTTTTGAGGAGCGGAGGACGTGTCCGTTGGGGATCGCCGAAAAAAGATCTGCGGAACAGACGGTATCCGTGTCTGCTCCGCAGATCGTTCGTTTTGATGGATCAGAACATCTTTTCAACGTCGTCGCGGTTATAATACTGTTTTTTGTCACAGAAGCGGCAGTTGACCTCCAAGCGCGCCGGCTTGCCTTCGCTAACCTGCTCGTCGATCAACTTCATCAGATCATTCTTTCCAAGCGTGATCAAAGCTTTGGTCGTGCGTTCCCGACTGCAGTTGCAACGGTACTCCACGTCCAATTCGTCAAAGATCTCAAACGGAATGTCGCGCAGTGCGATTTGAGCGATCTCTTCAAGCGATGCTCCCGCGTCAAACAGACGCGAAACGTTAGCAAGGTCTGCGGCGTTTCGTTCGATCAGGTCTACAACGGCGGGATCGGCAAAGGGAAGGAGTTGCACGATGACGCCGCCCGCCGCGCGGCAGGTGCAATCGGTATCAACGAGGACACCGAGAGAACAAACGGTGGGAACCTGCTCACTATGTGCGTAGTAGGAAGCGACGTCCTCGGCGATCTCACCGCTGGTCAAGGGTACAGAGCCGTTGTAGGGCTCGGTTCCGCCCATATCGCGGATAATGTTCAGGGTTCCCGAACCAACCGCTCCGCCGACGTTCAGTTTTCCGTTTGCCTTGAGCGGCAGATCAACGTTCGGATTTTGAATATAGCCGCGCACGTTGCCGATATAATCGGAAACGGCAAGCACGTGACCTGCGGGGCCGTCGCCGTGCAGGGCAACCGTAATGGTGTCGGTCTTTTCTCCCAACATACATCCCATCATGGAGGTGACGGTGAGCAAACGGCCAAGCGTTGCACTGGCGGTGGGAGTGGTATTGTGCAGGCGGATAGCCTCGTTGACGATCTCCTTGGAATTGATGACGTGGATACGCGCGCTTCCGTCGGATGTCATGGCGCGCAGAATGGTAGATGACATAATGCTTCCTTTCAAACGGTTCTGTATAAATAATATAGGGAGGGGAAAAGCCTGCCTTGTCGGTGGAACGGTCTGCTCAACGTGACCTGTTACTTGATTGCTCTTGCCGCGAAATACCAACGCGGTGTATCGGGTTGCGCGGGGGAGAAATGATAATCCGCCCATACGCCAAGCAACTCAAGGCGATTGTCGCGCAACGTTGAGGTGATCTCGTCGAGTGTGTAGCACCGCTCCTGTTGATGCTCGTCGGCGCGGCGATAGGTGCCGTTTGGAAGCTCCTCAAACAGTGACAGATCAAAATCGCAGATGCGACTTTCGGGATGGTAGTTGTTTTGCCAACCGCAGTAAACGGCGGCGCGCTCCTCTGCTTCGCATCCTTCATCCCAAACCAACTCGTCCTCCAAAACGTAGGCATTGTCGGCGTAAACGTTTTCAAATTTATAGGGCGTGTTCATGTCAAAGAGAAACAATCCGTTGGGATCGAGATAATTGTGCACGCAGGCAAAGCAACGCGAAAGATCGTCCGGAGAGAGCAGATAGTTCAGACTGTCCAGACAACAAGTGACGGCTCCAACGGTGCCGTACAACTCAAAGGCGCGCATATCCTGGTGCAAAAAGAGGATGCCGTCTTTTCCTTCAGCACGGTTGAAGGCTTCTGTCAACATATCGGCACTGCCATCAACACCGATCATATCGTAGCCGCGCGCGGCAAGTTGCAGTGTCATACTGCCGGTTCCGCAGGCAAGATCCAATACCAATTCGGGACGGGTTGGAAGAAACTTCTCAAAACAAGACTCGACGAAATCTGCCCATGCGGCGTAGTCGATCTCGGCATTCAGCTTGTCGTAAACGCGGGCGATTGCGCCGTAGCCCTCGCATCCGCTCATTATCTGCGCACCTCTTTTTCCAGACGGTCGAGGATTGCCAGGTATCCCTTGCCGTCGCCATATTTCAAGCAACGGTTTACGCGACTGATGGTGGCGGTGGACAGACCGGTTTTGTCGGCGATATCGGTGTAGATATATCCCGCCTTCAACATGATCGCTGCCTGCAAACGGCGTGACATTTCCTGAAGCTCGGACTCGGTACAGAGATCGTGCAAAAAGGAGCGGCACTCGTCGGGGGTCTGCAGCATGAGAATTGCGTGGACAAGATATTCGAAAATCGACTGTTCAGAAGTCATGTCAACCATGACGGTTTCCTCCGTATTATCTGATTTTGGGATCGAGATTTGGAGCTCATCCCACATTTTATTGTATCATGATTGTGCAAAAAAGTAAAGGGGTTGAACTTAAATTTTTTCGAATTATTGATCTTTTTAAAAGGTTATGAAGTTTTTCAAAAAAAAACGAGGTTTCTATTGACAAAAAAAGGTGTTGGAGGTATAATATAATATAGCATCAAGCTCTGTATTGAAAAGGAGTAACCGTGTATGACACTTTATGATTTTTTGAAATATTTTCTGTCGCTCGGTTCCAAAGATCTGTTTGGAATTGTCGAAAGTATGAACAATTACGTGAATAACCTTGCCGAGATGACCAAGCTTCCCGCGATTATGTTTTCGGCAATCGGATTGATTCTGGGTATTTGTCTTGGATTGATCGGTTATAAACTGCTCAAGCCGTTTGTTGCCTTCGTGGTTGGAGGAATCGGATTTTTTGCCGGCGTAGATTTCTTTCTTACCTATCTTTGGGGAAGAGTTGAGTGGATCCCTCTCTGGTTCTGCTACGTGGTGGCTGCCGTTCCCGCAGTGATCCTCTTTATTTTTGGAGCAAAGAAACCTGTTGGCGGTGCTTTTGCCATGACATTCATCACGGGTGCCATCATCACATCGTCTTACACCGAGAGCAAGATGTTGATCGTTGCCGGAGGTGTACTGCTTGCTCTGATTACCGGTGCGGCATTCCGATTCACCGTCGTTGCGCTTGCAAGCTTTTTGGGGGCGTTGTTCAGTGTCGTTACACTTTCTCAACTTCTCCCCGCAGTTGCGCTTTTGCAGCTCAAAAAGGGAAATCTGTTCTCGTTGGCGGTTCTCGGTGTTGTGTTCGTCCTCTTTATCTTGATTCAAATGGTGATCACTCGCAAGAGTCGCAGATTGATTGAAGCATAATAAATATCATAAAAAGATCACCGTTGATGCAATATGTCAACGGTGATCTTTTATCATTCATTTTCGGTGGGGAGATCGGGGAGCGAGTCGGCAAAGGTGGTTGCCAAACGGTCGCAACGCTCATTGAAGGGATGGCCGTCGTGTCCTTTTACCCATACAAAGGTGACGTTGTGAATCTTCAGAAGATCCAGAAGCTTCTCCCACAGATCGGGGTTGAGCGCGGGAGATTTGTCGGCTTTTCTCCAACCTTTGCTTCTCCATGATTCTGCCCAACCTTTGGTTACGGCATCGATCATGTACTTGGAATCGGAGGTCAGTGTGATCTCGCAGGGTTCGCGCAACGAGGAGAGTGCCTCGATTGCCGCCGTTAGCTCCATGCGGTTGTTAGTGGTGGGGTTTTCGCCGCCCGAAAGCTCCTTTTCAATTCCGCGATAGACCAAAACGGCACCCCAACCGCCGCGTCCGGGGTTGCCGCGACAGGCCCCGTCGGTATAAATATCAACGTGTTTCATGGACGGTAATTTCCTTTCATTTCTGCTTTTCTGCATTTATTATAACTGATTTTGAATTTTTTTGCAAGAAAAAAATGAAAAAATGAAAAAAGACTTGAATGTTTTGCAGTTATCGTTTATAATATTATTAACCCAATATGAACTCGGAAGGTATTTTTTGGTGAAAGATGCCGCCACCGAGCAAAAAAAAGGAGAATAAAATGACGGAAAAGAAAAAAAGACGCCGCCGCTGGGGAGACAGACCGGATGGTTATAAGGTTCGTACCATCAACCCCATGAACAAGCTGATGCCCTATATTATGCCGCAACGTTGCGATGCGTGCAATACGTATGCCGATATGTTTGACGTTAGCAAGACAGACCGTTTTTGCCGCGAGAAGGTGAAGCAGGGAAAGACCAACTTTGGTTTTCTTCACATTTTGGTTGCTTCTTACATCCGCGCAATTTCGCAGCGTCCCGCGCTGAATCGCTTTGTCAGTGGACAGAAGATATTCCACCGTCACGACATCCAGATCGTTATGACCATCAAAAAAACGCTTGCCCTCGATGCGCCCGATACCTGCATCAAGGTTCGCTTTTCTCCCGACGATACCATAGATGAAGTGTACGACAAATTGAACGATGCTATCGTTGCCGTTCAGAATCAACCCGATGACAAAAGCTCGTTTGATAAGCTCAATAAGGTGCTTTCCTTGATTCCGGGACTTCTTTGCCGTTGGACGGTGAAGTTTTTGAATTTCTTGGATTATTTCGGATTACTTCCCAAGTGGATTCTGTGGCTCAGTCCCTTCCACGGCACAATGATCGTTACCAGTATGGGCTCTCTCGGAATTCGTCCAATCTACCACCATATCTACAATTTCGGTAATCTGCCGGTGTTTCTTGCATACGGCGGAAGACGTTCGGTGGTTTCCATCGATGCGGAAGGAAAGCCGATTACCAAAAAGTACATCGAGTTGAAGGCGGTTACCGATGAACGCATCTGCGACGGTTTCTACTACGCGTCTGCGTTTAAGATCATTAAGCGTTGCGTAGAAAACCCGGAGTTGTTGGATGTGAAGCCCGAACAGGTTGTTGAGGATATCGACTAATCATCAAAAAACGACAAAATCGATTGCAGAGGCGTTGATTTTGTCGTTTTTTGATTGTCATCGTTAAGAAATTGTAAAATATATAAGGAAGGGTTTACAAAAGCAAAAAAATGTGTTATACTACTATAATAGGGTAATTATTTGATAAAGCAAGAAAGGAAGTTTGTCGGAGATATGAATCAAGCAGCATCCGAATACAGTTCTCAAAATCCGTGGGCAAGCCGGGAAAAACTGCCGTGCGTATCGCCGGCACATATTTTCGCGGCAATTGTCGTGTGCTTTCTGTGCGCGGTGTGCATTCCGCTTTGTAACAATCAGAGTCTTGCATTGCTCACTTTGGCGGTTCTGTTTGCATACGTAGCATTGGTGGGACGCCATCCCCTGACCGTTGCGTTGATTTTGGTGACGACCTTTCTTGTCGTTGTGTTTGGCAGCGCTTTCGGACTTGGATTTACCGTAGGGGCGGTTTTGCTTTCGTCGGTGGTCGGTTGCGCAACCGCCGCTTTTCTGATGACAGTGCTTCAACGTGCCTTTGTCGGTGCGTTGGTTCCGCTTGCCGCATTCGGAGTCGCTTATGCCGTCACGGGAC
>JAZRGI010000066.1:0-2707 GCA_045644105.1 Eubacteriales bacterium
CGAGATCGCGGTGGATGCCGCCTGTTGCGCGGGTGTGACCCCCAAGAGCCACAAAAATGCTCTGGAGGCAATGAAAATGTGCCAGATCGGTATCGAAAACGCTTAACGAAAACGCTTAACGAAAACGAGAGGACTTTTGGATATGATAAAGCTACTTGTAATTGGAAATAGCTTCACTCAAGACTCGGTGCGCTATCTGTACGGTATTGCACGCGCCGCCGGACAGGAGATGCGTGTTGTCAATCTTTACATCAGCGGATGCTCTTTGTACCGACACTATCGCAATATGCTTTCCGAGGAGGAGGCGTACGATTTTGAGATCAACGGCTTTAAGACGGGATTGAAGGTCTCTTTGAAGCACGCGTTGTTGATGGAAGAATGGGATTATATCGTTACGCAACAGTGCAGTCCGGATAGCTTTCAATACAAAACCTATCAACCCTATCTGGATGCGCTTGCCGCCTACATTCGCCGTCTTTGTCCGCCTGCTAAACTTTGCTTGCAGATGACTTGGGCATATGATCCCGAATTCTCGCGCTATCAGACGATGAGTGTCAGTACCCCTGTCGAGATGCTTTCGGGTATCAAGCAGGCGTATCGGAATGCCGCAGAATCGATCAACGCGCGCTTCCTGATTCCCACGGGTATCGCTATGAAAAGACTTTACGCGGTGCTCGGCGGAGCGGTCTATCGTGATAAATACCACGCCAACCTCGGTGTTACCCGCTATATGATCGGTTGTCTGTGGTTCATGGCAATAACGGGAATCGACATCATTGACAACACCTTCGCGGACTTTGACGTTCCGGTTTCCGACGAGGAGATCTCGCTTGCCAAAGAGATTGCCAGACAGACCTTGCTTGATAACGGATTCATGTTGAAGTTGTCTTCGGCACAATGAGATAAATCATAAAAAATACGGATGAACGGTCGCCGATCGTTTGTCCGTGTTTTTTTATCAAGAAAGCAAAATCGGAACAAAAAAAGGCAAGAATAAGATAGAAAAAAGATAAAAAAAACAAGAAAATATCTTGTAATCGTTATCTATCTATGGTATAATGATGACAACTACTTTTATAATAAAGAGGTATTAATTATGAAATGTATCAAAGGCGCAAAAATTATCCTACCCGATTCTGTCGTTGAGGGCAAGGCACTGCTTTTTGATGAAAAGGTTATCGGTATCGTAGCCGAGAACGACGTTCCCGCAGAGGCAGAGATCATCTGTGCGGAGGGTTCTTACGTTGCTCCCGGTCTTGTTGACGTACATATCCACGGCTATCTCAATGAGGATTCCTCCGACGGAAGCGCGGACGGCATCCGCAAGATGGCAGAAGGCGTAATAAAGAACGGTGTCACCACCTTCCTGCCCACCACCATGACGGTTTCCATTGCGCAGCTCGAGGCGGCATTCGATGCCATCCGCTCTGTGCAGGAGGAGAGTAAGACTTGGAAGGGTGCTTACGTCGCGGGAGTCAATGCCGAAGGTCCCTTCATCAACGCATCCAAGAAGGGGGCGCAGGCAGAGGAGCACATCAAGGCTCCCGATGCCGATTGGATTCTTGCCAACCGGGATATTATCAAGCTTTGCACCATCGCTCCCGAGGTTGAGGGCGGCTATGAGGCAATCGAAAAGATCACCAAAAACAGTAACGTGCGCGTATCGGTCGGTCACACTGACGCCACCTACGAGCAGACCATGAAGGCGATCGAATGCGGCGCTACGCAGATCACCCACCTCTTCAACGCGCAGACGGGACTTCATCACCGTAAGCCCGGCGTTGTTGGCGCAGGACTTGCAAGCGACGCTTACACCGAGCTGATCGGCGACACCTTCCACGTGCATCCCGGACTTTACGCCATGCTTGCAAAGTGCAAGGGAGATAAGCTTGTGCTCATCACCGACTGCATCCGTGCGGGCGGTATGTCGGACGGTACCTACGATCTTGGCGGACAGACGGTAACCGTTAACGGTATCCAGTGTCTGTTGGCGGACGGCACCATTGCGGGCAGTGTTCTTCGCTTGAACAACGCCGTTAAGAACGTGCTTGCCAACACCGATCTGCCCATCTACACCGTCGTTGCGGCGGCATCTCTCAATCCTGCAAACGCCATCGGTATGGGCGATGTAAAGGGATCAATCGAGGCAGGCAAGGATGCCGATCTGATCATTACCGATGCAAACTTCGATATTCAAAAATCCATTATTAAAGGAGAAATCAGATATGAAGCTTAAGGTTGAAGCAATTCTTGACAAGGGTTTTACCCCCATGGCACTGGTTTACCGCGAGTTTACCGAGGCGGCAACGGCTGCGGGCGGCAATAAGATCGTCATCGGCATTGGGGGGAACAAGGGCTACGTCAGTGCATTTGAAACGGTTGTATATGCCGACGGTACCGGACACGACGAGGAGAACTACGAGTTTGTTGAAAGACTCGTCAAGACGCTTCTTTGGGTTCGCGGCGGACACAAGATCATCATCGCAGGCTCCAAGATGATTGCCGACAGACTTGCAAAGGCTTATTCGGCTACCGGTGACCGCGCGTTTGATTTTGATTTCATGAGCGGCGTTTACGAAACCACCGTAAGCGTTGAGTACAGAGATATTCAGGATGCTCCCGTTACCTCCGAGAGCGCAACGCCTGTTGGCAGACATCTTGACGGATGCCGCATAGGCTTTGATGCAGGCGGATCTGACAGAAAGGT
>JAZRGI010000067.1:0-2995 GCA_045644105.1 Eubacteriales bacterium
ACCGCCTTTGCGGTATCCATGGAAGAACCGCCGCCGATGGCGATCAGATAGTCGGCACCGCTTGCTTTGTAAGCCGCAACGCCGTTCTGTACGTTCTCAATGGTGGGGTTTGCCTTGATATCGGAAAAGACCTCATAAGGCAGCTTTGCCGCATCCAATACGTCCAATACCTTCTTCGCAACGCCAAAGCGGATCAGATCGGGATCGGTGCAGACAAACGCCTTGTTGAGTCCTCTGCGGTTGACCTCGCCGACGATCTCGTTGATCGCACCTGCGCCGTGATAAGAGGTTTCATTCAGAATAATTCTTGCCATGATTGATTTCTCCTTTTTTATTTTTTATCAATAACTTTTTATTTTAAAAGTTTAAAACACCGTTCTGTGCATTCAACCCAAGCCCCGGGCTTGTTGCATCTGACGTGCCGTCGGCAACCGCTTGTGGGCGTACACCACGTCCTTGCAGGATGCCAATATCTCGCGCAGATCACGACCTGCCTGTCCGTAATAGGGACGCAGGTCGGCACTGACACCGTAGGCATCGATGCCCAGCTTTTCGGCAATATAAAGGGTTCTGTAAAGATGATAGGATTGCGTAACGATGACCACGCGGCGGCATTCGAATTCCTCCAGCAACCGCACCACACTGTCGTAGGTGGAAAGACCGTAACGGTCGATCATGATGGCTTCCTCGGGAACCCCCATTGCAACCGCCTCGCGGCGCATGGGATCGACCTCGTTGTAGTTAAACTCCTGATTGTCACCGCTCATCAGTATCCTGTCGGAAATGCCGAGCGCGTAGAGTTCGCACCCCGTTTTGATGCGATCGTAAAGCATGGCACTGGGTTCTCCGTCGGGATAAACGCGGCACCCCAATACCAGAATACAGTCAAATTCTCCATCCATATCGGCAAGCGCGTCGGCGGACAGGATACGATCCTCGGTCTTGTCGCAAACGGCGGCACGGATCAAAAGCGCCGATACGCCAAGCAAAATTCCAAGCAAGACCAACACCGCAACAACCGGCAATACCAACCTTTTGAGGGCGGGAAGCAGAATCTTTTCGGATACGCAACGCCACACCCGACACAGGCTTTGGCAGAGCGATCGCGTGCGGTTGCATAGCATACGCAAAAAACGGCAAAGACGGGCGCGTTGAACCAAAGCGGTGCCGCTCTCCCCGTTTGTCGTCTGTTTTTCTCTGCTTGACAAGCGCTTCCCCTCCCTCCAAAACAATACCGCGCGCCCATGGCTGCTCCATAGACGCGCGGTGCTGCCGGATTTCGGTACTATCAGTATAGCAGATTCCGACAGAATTGTCAAGTTTTTTAAGAAAATATTATTTATCGGACGCGTCCGAACACTTTACGGATGCAACCATTTCGACTTCGCATATTCGAGATCGTAATGCGTGTTCAACCAATCGATATGAGCAACTACCCAATCGCGGGTGAGAACGGCATACTCCTCGTGGTCGTGGGTGCGCTCCCAAAGCTGGGCGTCACCGTCGATCTCATCCTTATAGTATTTGACAATGTTATCAAGCACGTAGGAAACGTTTTTGAAGCCGTTGGACTCCTCGTATACCTCATCCCATACGCGGCAGACCTCCTCGCGGAACCAATCGCATCTGGAGATCATGACGTACCACGGGTTTCGCTTTGCGGCGAAGATGTAATCGATTCTTTGGAATTTGTAGGACTTGTAGCCGCAGAAGGCACTGTCAAAGTCCCAGGGACAACCAAAGGTCAAAAGACCGTTGCCTCCCTCCGAGAAGTCAACCCACATATAAAAGCTCTTCTTGGTCTGGTCGCCGTTGGAAACGATCTCACTGTGGATCAACATCCGGATCAAAGAATCGATGTCGATAATCTTTTCCAGCGTGCTTCGGGAATTACCGTTGATATTCAGATCCAGATCGAAATTCTCGTCAAATTCGTAATAGGCGTCTTCCTGTGTAGCATAATAGATGATCAGGAAGAGATTTTGCAGATATTTTCGGGCAAAGGCTTCCTGCTCCGCGGTCAGATTGTCGTTTTTGATCGCCATATCGATCTCTCTCACCGCGCGGTCGGTGGTAGGGTATTTATAATCAGGGCTGTTATAGAGCTTACCGTGGAAGGTGGTGATGACCATGTCCTCATAGGAAAGACGGATCTTATCCTCGGTGTGCGGAGGCGAGCCGTCCATCTCAAAGAGATATCCGGAAAGCACCTCGGCGCTATCCTCTCCCGCTTCTTCGATCTCAATACGTCCTTCGGCAACCTGACTCTGTTCGGTCAGAACGTAGACGCCGCGATACTCGCCGTTGAGCGTCAGTTTGACGTATCTCCAATCGGCACTGTAGTTATCGATGATGGTGGACGCAAGCGTCAGTGCCGTGGTGTTGCGGATCATCGAATCGTCGTAGGGATCGGAAAGCAGAACCCAACTCTTGAATTTCTGACCTGCATTCATACCGAGCAGATTCTGTTTGGACGAGAACTTGATGCGATAAGGCTTCTTGTCGGCACGCGACGTGGAATTGCCGCGCACACGGATACCCGCCTCCTCGTTGGAGAGATTGAATGCGGGGTTACTGTTTGCCGTCAACGAGATCTCACAGTCGAAATATCTGTCGGGATCGGCATCGTCGCGCACGATATTGGCACCAAAGGCGTCGATGACAAGCTCGGGCATTTCTTTGGGAACAACGCGGATCATGCAGCTCGTTTCACCACCGCCCGATACGTAAGCATAGCCCTGCTTGACGGCGGTAACGTAGCCGTCCTCAACGGTAACGCAATCGGTGGATGCAGTCCAAACAATGTCGCTCGTCTTGGCGTTGGTGACACCGTTGGCGTCGGTCGAGAAGCGCACTCTTTGCGTGTCACCCTCAAACAGATACAGAAGCGTAGCCTTGATCACCGCGATCGGCTTGGTCTGCGATCCAAACTCAAGATCGGTGCCGTTGCCGGGTTCGGTTCCGGGTTGCGTACCGGTTCCGGGTTGCGTATCGG
>JAZRGI010000068.1:0-1596 GCA_045644105.1 Eubacteriales bacterium
AAACAATTATCAGAAGAATGTCGGAGGTGGAACTCCAAGAGGTGCAGTGGCTATGGAAACCGTATATCCCGTTCGGGAAGCTCGTTATTATTCAGGGCGATCCCGGCGAGGGCAAAACAACTTTTGCTTTGCGACTTGCCGCCGCTTGTTCGTCGGGCATGGCTCTGCCCGGTATGGAAACCACAGAACCATTCAATGTGATTTACCAAACGGCAGAGGACGGACTCGGTGACACTATCAAGCCAAGGCTTATTGAAGCAGGCGCAGATGAGAATATGGTGCTCAATATTATTGAGGACACCGATCCTCTTTCTCTGTCAGATGAGCGCATTGAAAAAGCAATAACAGAAGCGGGTGCTCGGCTTATGATACTTGATCCTATTCAAGGTTACATTGGAGAGGACGTAGATATCAACAGAGCAAACGAAATACGAACAGTGCTGAAAAAGGTCGCAACTGTTGCTGATAGAACCGGATGCGCAATCGTGATGGTCGGTCATCTTAACAAAGCCAAAGGTGCAAGCTCGCAGTACCGCGGTCTTGGTTCCATTGACTTTCGTGCAGCGGCTCGTAGTGTGTTGCTTGTCGGTCGGCTTCGCAAAGAACCCAACGTGCGCATCGTCGTTCACGATAAATCTTCGCTGGCACCCGAGGGAAAGTCAATGGCGTTCAACCCCGGCAACGAGCAAGGCTTCTATTGGCTTGACGGTTACAGTGAGATAACTTCAGAAGAACTGCTCTGCGGTTACTCTGCCGAAACCAAAACGGCGGTGGCTGAAGAATTGATTCGGGATATGCTCGATGACGGCAGAGAGGTAATGGCAGACGAAATCTTTCGTACGGCAGAGAGCAAAAACATATCGCGCCGAACGGTTAATGAAGCCAAAAAGAAAATACCTAATATCCGAACCCGAAAGGTCGGCAAAGGCTGGGCGTGGTCGATACCCGAATAAAGATTGCAACATTGCAGTGTGTCCTCTCTGCATTGTAAAAATGATGACACTCAGAGTCATTTGCATTGTTGCATTGTTAAGTTGATTCGCACAAATAACGCCGTGTTTCGCCCTGTGTGCCGTGTTTGAACTCACAGTCGAGCAAACACCCGTCCCAACCAAATCCAAGCGATTTTGGGCAACCTTGACGGCGAGTTGAGATTGAATGAAGGGTCGGTGTGGTAGCACACTTGGATGAAAACAAAGCAGGAGAAAGGAAGGGCGTCCCGTTTTGCCGCCCTTCCGCACCACATCGGACGGCAATGCCGACCGTTTGGGGCTTTTAGAGCCTTGAATACAGTGAACATCAGGTAGCACCCCTAATTTCTCGAAAATTGCCTTGGTAGCACACCTGAAATCAGCAATAAATTCAAAAAAGGAGAATGAAAAAATGCCAGTATCAAAAGAAAAAGTAAAATTTATAGCTCACCTGTATCCCGAAACCGTAAAGACAGTTGACCAGATGTTTCGGCAAGCGGACTGCAGATCGAGGTCGCAATTCATCGAACAAGCCATTCGTTACTATGCCGGATATTTAATGGCTAACGATGATGCATCGTATCTTCCAAATGCTATGCTCGCAACTATGAAAAGCCTTGTGGCT
>JAZRGI010000069.1:0-11033 GCA_045644105.1 Eubacteriales bacterium
AAAGATGGCGGCGGTATTTATTTCAATGCCGTTTACAGTAAGATCGGAAGCGTTGAAATCTCCACGTATGAAATGCTTCTGGAAATCAACGGTGCGCAGATTTTGAACAACAGCGCCGTCAACGGCGGTGGCGTTGCCATCAACCTGAATTATCAAGGCTATAGCTATGAGAACGGTGTTACCATTGAAGCCGGCAGCCAACTCATAGGCAACACAGCGTCCGGAAACGGCGGTGCCATTTGGGTAAACGCTGCCAATGGTTGTTTGTGCAAGGAGTCCACCGGTGTTGAAATGAAGGGCGGCTTGTTGCAGGGAAATACAGCAGCAAACGGCGGTGCTATTTATATCAACGCCCCCGATGCCGAGATGGACACGATGAAGTTTGAAATGTCCGACGGTACGGTTTCCTCCAATCAGGCAACCAGCAACGGCGGTGCAGTATACCTTGCCAGTGGCATCATGAAAATTTTCAACGGAACCATCTACAAGAACAGGGCAAATCAAAATGGCGGCGTTGGTTATCTCGGCGGTGGAACCTTGACCATTTCCGGCGGTGATTTCTACCAGAATGAAGCGGAAAACGGCGGTGTCGGTTACCTCGGTGGAGGAACCCTTGCCGTCAACGGCGGAAACATCTATCAAAACAAAGCAACCAACGGTGCTGCCGGATATATTGCTTCGGGAGCCCTGAACGTCACCGGTGGTAAGATCTACGAGCATACCACGGCAACCAACGGCGGTGTATTCTATCTTCAGGACGGAGAGATGATTATTTCCGGCGGTGAGATTTATGGAAACCAAGCAACCGCAGACGGCGGCGTATTCTATCTTTACGATGGAACGATGTATATCAATAACGGTGAGATCTATGAAAACCAAGCCGGTGAAAGCGGTGGAGTTGTCTATCTTTATGACGGAACGATGTATATCAACGGCGGTGAGATCTATGAAAACAAAGCCGGTGAAAGCGGCGGAGTTGTCTATCTTCACGACGGAACGATGTATATCACAAACGGTAACATCTACCAAAACGAGGCGGTCAATGGCGGCTTTGGATATATCGCTCTGGGTACGTTGAACGTATCGGGCGGTAAGATTTACGATCATACCCAAGCGACCAACGGTGGCGTATTCTATCTCCTTGATGGAAGAATGTATATTTTCGACGGCGAGATCTATGGAAACCAAGCTTCCGAAAAGGGCGGCGCGTTCTATCTTTTTGACGGAGAAATGTACATTTCGGGCGGTAAGATCTATTCCAACAGTACCCAATACGGCGGTGCAGCTTATCTTGGCGGCGGAAGCCTGGAGGTATTGGGCGGTGAGATCTATGGTAACTCTGCCATCGACGGCGGTGGATTTTTCATCAACGGCGGTGACTTCAGTGTAAGTGTCGGTTCGATTCTCGACAACCAGGCATCCAACGACGGCGGCGCGGCTTACGTAGACGGCGGAAACGTTTACGTCACCGGCGGTGAGATCTGCGGAAACATTGCCCAAAACGTTGGCGGCGCAATTGCCATCAACAACGGCAACTATCATATGACGGGCGGAAACGTCAACAATAACAAGGCGAAAAACGGCAGAGGCGGTGCGATCTACATCGCGTCGAGCGGCGCGGACGTTAAGGTTGACGTATTGAGCGGCTCTATCTGTGACAACTATTCGGGTGCCGACGGTGGCGCGATTGCGGTAGTCGGTGTCGATGACGGACAACAACACAACGCAACGCAACAGAGCATCATCGTAACCATCGGCGTAAACAAAAAGCACGTCTATGACGTCAACAGTCCTCAATATCCTAACGTTGACGTTACGTGTGACCATGATGGCGACGGATACAGTGAGGTCAACGGATGCCCCGTGATCAAAAACAACAAATCTGTCGTATCGGGTGGCGGTATCTTTATTTCGGGCGGACAGAAGACACAACTTTTGGCACACTGCTTGTTGGAGGATGGCAACGTTGCGGCGGACGGAGAGTCCTTGAGCAATTTCATGATGATCGAGGGTGGACGAATCCTTGTCGATACCCGTCAACCCGACGGTGAGGAGATCGATTACGGCTTCGTTATCATGAATTCCTCGGTACACGTCGAGTCGGGTGACGTAGACGTGTTTGGTGGTATGTCCAATCCTCTGATCGAGTCCAACATCGTCATTGATATCATCAACAGAGACGAGGGTGATTTTGACGACGAGCGTGTAGAGGACGGATTGTTTTTCAAGATTCAGTACTACGAGAACTTTGAAAACACGGGACGTTATAAGGTCATGTCGGCAAAAAGAGGCGACACCATTATCATTTCGGCTTCGATGTACACGCACAACGGTTACGATATCATCGGTTGGAATACGGCGGATGACAGAAGTGGAACCACATACAGTGTCATTGATGAGTATACCTTCGGATCGGGAACCGATCCCAACAAGAAATACATTACCACCAACCTCACGCTGTACGCGATGTGGGATCCGCGTGCATACTTTATCGTGTTTGTCCCGAACGCACAGACGGGTGATACGGTTTCCGGATTGATGTCCAATCAAGCATTGTACTACGGTAAGGAAGCAAATCTCGATTCTTGTACGTTGATCTATCCCGGCTATCGCTTTGTTGGATGGATCAACGATAGAACCGGCGTTCTGTATAATGACGGAGATGAGGTATTGAATCTTTCTGCCGTCAAGGGTGATAATATTAACTTTATTGCGCAGTGGGAAAAGTGTGACCACGAGCATTGGAGTTATTCTTCCTACATCATTACCGCGTCGGGCAAGGGTGGCATTCTGACACGTATGTGTCCCTGCCACGGTTATTCCGAAACGGCAACGCTGATCCTTCCCACCGGTGCGGTCTATGCCCCCGGTCAAACGCATGAGGCAACCTTTGTTTGGGAAGCCGACTATGCGGCAATCGGTATTTACCGCGATGCTCCCGTTTGGGACACCTTGACGATTACCTACGAGGGAACTCGTTTGGGAGATGAGGCAGGTGCAAAGCCCATCAATGCGGGAACCTATACGGCATACCTTGTTGATACGTCAAGACAGGGCGTAAACGCGTATCTGTCGTTCTATATTGATAAGGCGCAGCAACCTCTGATACCCGAAAAGCCTACCTACCAAACGGTGGGTTCTTCGGATGCAAACCGTAATATCATTACCGTCAACGAGGCGGTCAATGACACCACCGGAAAGGTGATCGAATACCAATTGCAGTGGTATGAGGGCGACCTCTTAAAGGAATCCGATTGGGGCAATGTGATGGCGTTCGAGCTTCCTGTAAGCCATACCAACTACTTTGTCTTTGCGCGCTACGCCGAGGAAGGTAATTATTATGCTTCCATTCCGATCCGTGCGGATGCCGTTTACTACTACAAAAATGGCTTGGTGTCGATCTATTGGGAGTACGACTACTACATGATAGAGTGTCGTTGGGAAGAGGTTGCCGTAGGCTCCGAAACCATTGGCGGATTGATGCTTTACGTAAAGCCGAAAGCCGGATATTATCTGACAAACGACTTCGAAGTTTATATCAAAGAGCCTGAATTTTCGGGATCCATTGAAATTGAACCCCAAGAGCTGAAAGCCAGATACCTGATCTATAATCTGCCAACCGTGACGGCGGATATAACGATTGTCATCGAGGGCGCAAATATCAAGGTTGCACCCGTCGGTATGGTCGATGCGGGAGAGCACTTTGGAGAGATTTTGGGCAATAGCGCAAAGATCTCCAGAGATTCTGCGTATACGGCATATTTTGAGATCGCGAACTTCCAGGAAGATGCTTACGCCGATATGCGATTGACCTTCTCGGTCAACCTGCCCATCGGTACGACGCTCATTCTCTTGGACAGAAGCAACGGTAGCCTTTGGTACTACGTTGTGAATACCAACGGCGTCAATTCGCTTCTTTTGGAGGACTTCTCCCGCATGGGAAGTACGCTACAGAATGATACCTTTGCGGTTTCGGGAGAAACCTTGAAGTATCAATTTATCATCAGTTTTGCCAACGTCGACAATACCGCTCTAATACCGTCGAACACCCAAAACCTGCACACGGTACTTTCGGCAACACCTACCGATGTTCCCGAGTTGGAAGTGGCGGTTGACGTCGCCATCAGTGAGAATCTGCCTACCTTCTCGATCGACGTGATCGAAGTGGATAACTTTGAAAAAACGTTGAAGGTAGAGTATGCCACGGTCGGATCGGGAGTTACAGCTTCCAAATGGAGCGGTCTTGCCGGTGCCATTGTGTTGGAAGTTGTCGGTGACGTTCAACTTCCCCCAGACGTACACATTGAGGTATTCGTGGGTACGAGATTTACCACTTACTATCAGAACGCGCAAGGAAAGTTCATTATTCCGATTACCAATTGCGGAAGCACGACACTGAACGTAAAAATCGTCAGTCACTCCTTCCCGATAGAGGAAAAGACCTATACTCTGAAGGCTTCGTTGTATGCCGGCTACTCCAATGCGGCGGTCGCACCCTATGCGCCGGAGGATAATGCCGACAAGATCATGAAGGCGATTGAGTTCGTTTGCGAAAAGCCTGCGGTCGCGCAACCCGCACTGAAGGTAACCGGAACGCAAACCGTTATCAACAAGGATCAGACCTTGTCGGTATGGGTAGACTTCTGGGGCTTGCCGAACGGCAGTACCGTTTCGGTCGAGTTGTGGGGTCAAGACGTCAGAACCGGTCAGTATTCCAATACTCTGGTTCCGTTGACCGCACCCGAAAACGGTAGCGAATACGTGGTGTCCTCCTTTGCGGGATTGACAAACAATCAAAGCTACTGTTTGATGTTCTTTGTAAAGGATAGCAACGGTGATCCGTTGCTGACGGTTCCTTACTACTTTGTTCTGTATGATCTGAAATGATCAAACAAGGTGAGCCGAATGTGAATTCACATTTGGCTCACCGCTTTTTATATTCACGAAAGCGGCAGTGTCGCCGACGTCTTTCGGATAAAACAATAAGAGATCGCAATCCATCCGGACTGCGATCTCTTGTTGTTTTTCATGTGACGGTCATCATCGTTCAGGATGCCGACATCGTGCCGTTGACACCGTTGCTTGCATCTTTGGTTTGAATCCGTTCAAGGTAGACACTGATGGGGGTGCCGTTCATTCTGCACGGTCGGCTCATCAGTGTGAGTTGGTTGGAAAAGTCACAACCGCGGACAAAATAATTTGCGGCGGTGCCGCGCGCGCCTTCACCTGCCATCAGGATCTTGTAGCCCGTGTTTTCCAAAATGATCCGATCGGCATCGGCACTTCTCTTGGAGTAGGGATAGGCAACCGTTTCGGTCATGATACCGGTCCAACCTTCCATGCAGCTCAATAGCAAATTATAATCTTTTTTGACGGCGGAGGCAAATTCCGCGTAGGTTTCATTTTCCATCATGCTCATACCAACGCGCTTTTCTTTGTTGTATACGTGCATACCGTAGGTATGAGAGCAAAGGTTGATGGCACCGCTTTTCTGCATTTCAATCAACTCTTCCCAAGTGCAATAGGGAGCAGGATCGCCCTCGCGTGTTCCACCCGAATGAAGAAGCTCCCACGTGGCGTCAATTTGCGCGCCGATGACGTTGAAATCCGCCTTCATGCCGTGCTTTACCAAGAGCGGCCAAGCATTGGTGTAGACGCCCCACGAGCCATCGTCGATTGACAGAATGACCGCCTTTTGAGGGATCGGTTCTTTGTTTTCCAAAAAATACAACAATTCTTTGGAGGTGATGGTGACGTATCCGTTTTCCTTCAACCAGATCAGATCGGCTTCAAAGTCGGCGGGGGAGATCGAATATTCTTCAAATTCGATTCCGTTTTGGATATCGGCTTCACTGACAAAATTGTGATACATGATCACACTGACGGAGTCGAGTGCGGTGGGATCGACAACGGCGTGAATTGTGTCGGATTCGATCACCTGTTGTGTTTGCGGACTTTTGGCTTTGATCTTGTAGTAGTACTCGTTGGGATATTCTGCCGTGTCATCGCGGTAGGAGCCGGTTGTAGATTTGCCAAGATATTGAAATCCGGTGCTTGGGTTGTTGCTTCGGTAGATGCTATACTCATAATTGACGTCGCCACTCCAGAGGATGACAATGTTGTTGGGATCCTGCCAAATCGCTTTGGGAGCAATGCTTTCTTGTGATGGTGCGTCGGGGGATTCGTCTTTTTCGGTCTGCGATTCGGTTTCTTTGAGCGGCGTCTGCGTTTCTTTTGATTCGGTCCCATTTGGAGCGGGGGACGGTGCGCAACCAAAGACACTCGATAGCAAGGAAAGACAAATAAGGATCAGTAAAAGTTTTTTCTTCAAGTTCAGATCACGCTCTTTTCAATTCTTTATGTTTGCATTGGATCGATCAGGAGCGATTCTTCTTCATGATGATGTCGAAAACGCTGGTCTTCTTTTCCTTCTTCTTTTTGTAGGTTACCTTGACGTGCGCGTTTAACTCGTCGGCATCAAACTGTTGGCAGAGCTTTTGCAGGAATGCGACGTGAATGGTTTCGGCTTCGATCAGATCGGCGTTTTGGATTTCCTCGGCAGGCGTTTCTTCAACCGTTGTCACCTCTTGCGGTGCAGTGCTTTCTTCTGCGGGGGCTTCTTCGATAATGACCTCTTCTGCGGGATCCTCTTCAACAGGCTCTTCTTCAACAACTTCTTCTGCGGGGACTTCGGCGATAGGCGCTTCTTCAATAACGATCTCTTCCATAGGTGCTTCCTTAACGGGTGCTTCCTCAACAATCTCTTCCGCGATTGCTTCTTCCAAAACGACCGAAGCCGCTACGGCGTCACCGTCAAGTTCCTCCTCGGTGACGGCAACAGACTCTGCCACTTCGATCTTTTTGATCAGTTGGCGGTCGAGAAGTGTTTCGACACTTTCGTGGGGCAGGGTGTAATCTGCAACCTCAAAATTCTTTGCAAGTTGCAGACCCTTCGATTCGGCGATCTTTTCGATCAACTCGATGGTGTGCTTGACACCGCGCTCGCTGCGGACACGGACGCGAAGCGGAACCTTTTCGTATTTCTTGGTAGCCGACTCATCGGTGAAGAAATATTTCGTTCCTTCAAGCTCTGCGGGCGAGAGTGCCAGATATACGTACAATGTTTTCTGCGTCAGAACGAACTTTGCAAGCTGCTCTTTGCCAAACGTGATGGTATCACAGCTCCAACTGATGCGGGATTTTACCTTCTTGTAGCGCAGGAATGCGTTCTTGATATCGCTGTAATGCGCGGCAACGTCTGCGGGAGCTTGGTGCAGGCGCGCAGTAAAGCTCCAACGGTAGTAGGTGCCGTAGATAAATTCCGCGATGTTTTGCGTGAGGGTTGTATTGTTTTCCATTGTATTTTCCTCCGTTGATGTTTCCTCTGTAATGGGCACGGTAAGTGCGACTTTGGGAATTTCAAAAGAAATGTTTTTTTGCGTTTCTTGGGGTTCGGGAAGCACTCCGGTGTCGATTGCTTTACCGTTGATCTTGATCAACTTCATGTCGATCAACTCGTCAACCGAGCGGTAGGGGAGCGTGTGGTCAAGGTGGATAAAGTCGGCTTGCTCCTTCCACTCCAAGCGTTTGGCAAGCTCGTCGATCAACTCCAACGCGTGCTTGTAGCCGCGAGCGCCGCGAATTTTGAGGCGAAGCGGAACCAACTCATATTTTTTCTTTTCCGAGGCGTCGACAAAGAAATATTTGCTTTCCTCAAACTCGGCAGGGGGGAGTGCAAGATAGAGAAGCAGGGATTTTTGGCGCATCACGAACTTTGCCACGGGCGTGTGCCGATAGCTGACGGTGTCGTAGCTCCAACTGATGCGGGAACGCACCTTTTTGTATTTCAGGCATGCGTTTTTCAGATCGGAATAGTAGGTGGCAATCTCTTCGGGGGCACGGTGCAGACGCGCCAGAAAACTCCAACGGTAACGTGTACCGAAGGCATTGCCTTCCTCGTCGTCCTCATAAACGTTATCCTCCTCGGCATCGGGATTGACGTCTGCATAGGTTTCCAAACTGTTTTGAGGAGCGCCCTCTGCCAGACGCGCCAGCAACCGACGTCTGACACGGTCGTGTTCGATGCAGGGGACGACGCGCGAGAAAACAAAGCCTTGAACCAAATCAATGCCGATGTTCCGGCACAATTGCAGTTCCGTGTAGGTTTCTACACCTTCCTGCAAAATCGGTATACCGAGCGCGTGCGCCACCGTTACGATTCCGCGAATCAGCTTGTCACCCGATTCGGTTTTCATCATTTCAACGAATATACGGTCAAGCTTGAGATGCGAAACGTGGTATTCGATCAGATTTTGCAGATAGGAGCTTCCGCTTCCGAAATCGTCAAGCGCGATGTGGAAGGCTTCCTGTCGCAAAAGCTCGGTGTTTTTGCTAACGTTTTCTTTGTTATAGACAAAGGTTTCCTCGGTGATCTCCAAAATCAGACGACTGCGATCAATCGCGTATTTTTGGGTGATCTCCATGATGCGGTCGTAAAAGTCTTCGCGCGCAACGGTTTGGCGGTCAAAGTTGCAGGAAAGAGTCAGATGTTTGGTTTCTTCGGTGTTCCAACGATTTAGTTGTTGGCAACATTTTTCAAACATATAAAAATCCAACAGATGGATATTTTTTGCGTGTTGCATCAACTGGATGTAAGCACCGGGGAAGAGAAGTCCCTCGCGCGGATGTTCCCACCGCGAAAGTGCTTCGGCTCCGACGATAGTATTTTTTTGAATATCGACAATGTATTGCAGATAAAACAAAAACTGTTCTTTTTTCACCGCCTGAACGGTTTCCTTTTGCAAAAGTGTCTTGCGGTCTACCCGCTTGACAAAGGCAGCATCAACAAAGAAATAGGGAAGTCCGCTTGCTTCTGCATGGGAATAGGCTTCGATCACAATCTCAAGTACGCGGTCTGCGCTCTCGCGCACTTGCGAAAAACCGTAGCACCCCGCCGAGATGGTGACGCGGTAATCGTCGTTGAGAATCCTGTTTTCGAGATTGAGCTTTTTGATCAGGGCATCAACCCTTTCTTCTGCCTGCTCGCGGTTGGGGGCTTGAATCAGTAACAGAAAGGCGATCTCGTCATCGATTTGCACGCCGTACTCACGGTCTTGCAGCTCGGCTTGCAGTGCGTGCGACATATAGTCGACAAGCGCGATCGTTTGTACCGCTCCGTAGTATTTTAAGAGATTGCCGTAATTGGCGGAGATGCAAACGGCGTAATAACGTTCGCGAAGCATATCGTGGATGCGGGAGGAAAGAATGACGTCCAGATAGCTCTTGTTGTACAAGCCGCTTATTGGATTGAAGTTTTTTTGCTCCAACAGCTGCTTCTGTTTGCGGTAGAGAAGAGAGGAGATAAGGATCAGAACCGCGAGTACCACCCCAACCGCAACCGGCAATATCCACGGGATGCCGGCGCTTTCCTTTGGGTGTGACATAACGTAGGATACGGTAATTCCTGCCAACTCCTCTTCGCTCAAGGCTTGGAGATAGGCACTGATCGCTTCTTGGACGGCTTCGTCACATACAGCGGTGAATCCGACGGCTACCGTTTGGACGTTTCCGTTGTAGGAAAAGGTTAGAAGAGTGCTTCCCTGCGGGACACAGTCGGCAAGGATCTCACCGTCGATATAGGAGGATACGATGTCCACCTGCCCGTTTTGCGCCAGGTACTGTTGCTTGTTTTCGGATGAGGAATAGATGTAGGTAAAATCGATGCCGGATGATTTTGATATCTCTTCAAACAGAAGCGGCATCACGCCCTCATAGCACTTTGTTTTTGGGTTGAAATATTCAATTGGATACAAATTTGGATTTCCTGCAATAAAGATGCTTTGACTGTTTCCTTGATTTTCCTCGGAATAAGAAACGTCGGCAACTGCGGGAAGAGAACATAAAATGATTAGCAGGGCGATCAATAACGGAAAAAGGTATCGAAACCGTTTGATATTCATAGTCCCTCCATCCTACTTCAAATTGATTTTCTTGCGCTCGATCCGTCCCCATTGCAGCTTCTTCTTTCGGTAGCCGATGAATGCGGTCGCGCGTACGTACGTCATGACGGTATGCATAAAGACGATTTCCAATAAGCACATCAGAAGTGCTTTTCCAACGTCCTTCGGTTTCAGCTTGATCTCGGCGGTTTGCGTTCTTGCGAAAAAGGAGGTCAACGTCAGGGTTGCGCCAAACAGAGCGTAGATCAAGGTGAACATCAGGAAAAACTTGAAATTGATCAGACCGGTGATCACGGACATTGCCGTAATGATCAATCCGAAAAACTCAATAAAGGGTGATAGAAATTCGTAGATAAAGAAATATGCGTAGGAAATAAAACTAACCGGGCCGCTCTTGAAGTCGGTTGCCATAGAGCGATGCTTCATCAGGGTTTGGAAGAGTCCGAGATGCCAACGTTTGCGTTGTTTGCAAAGGTCTTTCAGGCGTTCCGGTGCCTGCGTCCAACAAACGGCGTCGGTGGCATATTTGATGGCATAGGGCTTTTTGTTGGCGGTACAGTATTTGTGAAGATCGACAACAAGCTCCATGTCCTCGCCCATGGTTTTGCTGTCATAGCCGCCAACCGCGATCACGGCTTCTTTTTTGAACAATCCGAACGCTCCCGAAATGATCAACGACCCGTTGAATTGGTCAAACAAAATTCGCGTTGCCAGGAAGGAACGGTCGTATTCCACCACCTGCATACAGGCGACAAGGTTTTTGGGAAGCTGATAGAGCTTTACGCGTCCGTTTTCAAGCTCCACGTCATTACAGGGGCGTACGACACCGCCAACGGCGACGATATCGTCATTTTCTATGATGGGACGGGTAATGCGGATCAGTGAATCGGCTTGCAGTACCGAGTCGGCGTCCATACAGATAAAATAGGGAAAACGCGAGGCGTTGATTCCCATATTCAGAGCATCGGCTTTTCCGCCGTTGATCTTTCGTACCAGAACGAGCGGCACCTTTTCAGTAAAGCACTCGTAAATGGTTTCAACGTCCTTGCAGGGGATCTGCTTGCGGATCGGTCG
>JAZRGI010000070.1:0-5648 GCA_045644105.1 Eubacteriales bacterium
CCTGCGGCGTTTCTCCCGATACCAACCGCCCGACGGCATCCAACCGAACGCGATCAATGCCGCTTCCGCACGCCTCCTCTGCCCACATTCTCAACACGCGTCGGCGTATCGGAGAAGACGCGTCGGAAAGATGTTCCACGGAAAATCCGTGCGGCGTTTGGCATTGGCAAAAGCGCTCTCTTGCGAGGTTCTCCAAAAAAGCATCGTCCTCACGCAATTCCTCGGCAAGTGCGACGGCTCTTTTTTGCGGATGCTCAAAAAGCGACTCCAGAATCGGAACCACATCCTTACGGATGCGATTGCGCGCGTATTCGGTGTCTTCGTTGGTACTGTCGGTAACGTATGTCAGTGCGTTATCGTCACAATAGTGCAAAATCTCGCGCCTCGTCATCCCAAGGATCGGACGCGTGAGAAAGCCGTTTGCAAACCGACGGCAGGGAGAAATGGAACCAAGTCCCTTTGTTCCCGTACCGCGTGCGATGCGAAACAAAAGTGTTTCCAAAAGATCGTCGGCATGGTGCGCCGTGACAAGCAACGGGATGTTGCGCTCTCGCATCAACGACTCGAAAAAGGCATACCGCACCGCCCTTGCCTCCTCCTCAATGCCTCTGCCATGCTCTTTTGCAAGCTGCGGCACGTCGGCATCAAGAAAGACGATCTCCAGACCGTAAGCATCGGCAAGACCTTGGCAAAAGTCGCGGTCGCGCATCGATTCCTCTCCGCGGATCGAATGGTTGACGTGCGCAAGTGTCAAAGAAAAACCATCCTCGGCGGCAGCTTGGGAAAGCATATGCAAAAGCGCACGCGAATCGGCACCTCCCGACAACGCGAGTAATACCGAAGTGTCCTTTGGCATTTCCGCCAACTCGTACGGCATACGAAACGCATACGCCGCGTTATTACTTCGTTTTGGCATCAGTTCATTTCCTGTTCCTTATCAATGGTAACAAACTTGGTAAACTGACCGTTCCATCCCATTTCTACGGTACCCGTAGAACCGTGACGGTTTTTGGCAATGATGACCTCGGCTATACTGGAATCCTGCCCTGCCGCATCATCGGTTTTATAATATTCACTTCGATAGAGGAAAATGACGGTGTCGGCATCCTGCTCGATGGCTCCCGAATCACGCAGGTCGGAAAGCATCGGCTTTTTGTCGGTTCTCGATTCGGGGCCGCGCGACAACTGTGCGCAACAAACAACCGGAACCATCAATTCCTTTGCCATGATCTTGAGTGAACGCGAAATCTCGGAAACCTCTTGCACGCGGTTATCGTTGTGGTGGTCACCCTGCATTAATCCGAGATAGTCGATGACAACCATGCCGAGATTTTGTACGCGACGCAGTTTTGCCTTCATGGCGGTAACCGTCATACCCGAAGTATCGTCGATCAGAATATCGCATCCCGCAAGCTCATTGGAGGCAATTGCAAGTTTTTCCCACTCGTCGGGCTTTAATTCACCCGTACGCAAGGCATAGCTATTGACAAGCGCCTCGCTCGCAAGCACACGGTTGACAAGCTGCTCGGCAGACATTTCCAACGAGAAGATGCAAACCGCCTTCTTGGTCTGCTTTGCCACGTTGGTGGCAATATTGAGTGCGAAAGACGTCTTACCCATACCGGGACGCGCGCCGACCAGAACCAAGTCACTCTTTCCCATACCCGCGAGCACGCGGTCAAGCGCCGAAAATCCGGTCTGCGTCCCCTGCGTGGCTTCCTTATTGGTATTCAACTCATGCAGGTGGTGATAAACCTCACCCAACACCTCGCGGATATGACGGAAGCTCTTGGTGTCACGTCCCTGCGCGATGTTAAAGATCAGATGCTCTGCATGATCCAAAATCCCCGTCACCGACTCCTGCTCGGAGTATGCCGCCTCGGAGATCTCGCCTGCCGCGGCGATCAACTGCCTGAGAATGCTCTTTTCCTTGACGATACGGGCATAATCCTTGACGTTGAGTGCGTCGGGAACCGCTTCGGTCAGTGTACGGATGTAATCCTCTCCGCCCGACTTATCGTAAATGCCCTTGACCACCAACATATCGATCAACGTTACCACGTCGATCTCACTGTTGGTCAGGAACAACTCGTGCATTGCCAGGTAGATCTGCTTATGCTCGGACAGGTAAAAGTCCTCTGAGGTCAAAAGATCCGCAACCTCGTTCAGTGCCGCCGGATCGATCAAAACCGAACCGAGCAACGATTGCTCGGCAGGCATCGAAAACGGCAACTTTCTAATCAATTCGTCTGCCATCTCTTATTTTTCGCAAACCAAGACGTTGATCTTGCCGCCAACCTCGGTATAGAGCTTGACCTCAACCTCGTATTTGCCGTACGCCTTAATGGGGTCTGGAAGCGAGAGCTTGCGCTTGTCGATCTCGATACCGTGATCTGCCTGCAGGCGCTCTACGATATCCTTACTGGTGACAGAACCGTAAAGTCTTCCGTCCGCGCCACAGGATGCGGGGATCTTCACCAGAATTCCCTTCAGCTTCTCGGCAAGTGCCTGCGCTTCTTTCTTCTCGGTTTCAATGCGGTAAACTCTTGCCGCCTCCTTAACCTTGACGTCGTTGAGCGACTGCGCATCGGCTACCTTTGCAAGCTTGCGCGGAATCAAAAAGTTCTTTGCATATCCGTCCGACACCTCTATTACGTCGTTCTTTTTTCCCTGACCTTTTACGTCTGCAAGTAAAATAACCTTCATTTCTATTTTCTCCGTTTTCTGTTGTTTTATAATGTGTTTTGTTTGGAAACACCGCTTATCGCTTCATTCCCTTTTCCTGTTCGTACTCATTGTCCATGTATTCGTCCAAAGCCGTCTTCAACTGTACGCACGCCGCCTCGAGTGTCGTATGCGTCAATCGGGTTCCCGCCATATCGTAGTGTCCTCCGCCGCCAAGACGTTGCATGATCACCTGCACGTTGATCTTGTCGTGCGAGCGTGCCGAAATGGTTACCGTATTGTCGGCGCGAAGCAACGCAAAGGATGCCTCGATGCCGTCAATGGTCATCAGCTTGTCCGCCGCTTTCGCAACGGCGATGTTGTCGGCTTCGGTTGCGGCGTGGTCAACACTGAGCCACGTCAACGCAATCTTTTCACGGTAGGTACGGGTACGGCTATCAATGTCACACGCCGTAAACAGGTTGGTCATGCTTTCGGTAAAGAGCGATCTCACCGCGTTTGCGTGTGCACCTCGGCGGTACAGATAATTGACCGCAGAAAAGGTCTGCATACCGGCACCCGACGTAAAGTTTTTAGTATCGAGCATAATACCCGCCAACATCAGATTGGCTTCTTCCTTTTGCAATTGGTCGTGATAGGGGCTATGCTCCAACATCTCACTGACCAACTCGCTTGCGGCGGCAACCGCAGGGCGGATATAAGTCATCAAAGGCTTAAACTCGTAAAGTTGATCCTGACGGCGGTGATGGTCGACGATGACGACGTTCTTCACCGACTTGAGCAAACGCGGTGCCTCGGTGTTATAAACGTTGTTGACGTCACTCATGATTAAAAGCGTATCCGAACGAACCGCATCCAACGCCGTATCACCACTGATGAACATGGTGCGGTATTCGGGAAGATGCGCCAAAAGGTCGTAACAAAGGCGGAAATTAACGTGCTCGCGGTTGACGACAACGCGGATGCGCGAAGGATCTCCACCGCGTGCCGAAATCGCCAATCTCGCAAGACCGACGCAAGAGCCGATCGAGTCGTAGTCGGGGGAACGGTGTCCCATAATCAATACGTTACCCGCCTCGGTGATCAGTTTACACAAGTGCGAGGAGTTGACACGCGATGTGATGGTGGTGGAACCGTACATGGTATTGACGCGACCTCCGTACGGCGTGACCGTTCTGCCATCATTTACCGCCACCTGATCTCCACCCTTTTGCAACGCGATATCCAAAGCATCGCTTGCCGCGCGCTCCTTATCCTCAAAGCTTCCGCCCGTTGCTCCGACACCGATCGAAATCGTGACGGGAAAGCTATTATCGCCAAGTTGGATCGAACGAATGGTATCGAGTATCTGGAATTTGTTTTTAATGCACTTATCCAACGCTGCCCGATTAAAGAGCAACAAGTATTTTTCACGCTCATACTCACGGAGCATACCGCCAAAGCCCGACGCCCATTCCTTGAGGCGACTCTCGATCTCATTGACCGCGGTACGGTAACTGACACGGATATACTGTGCCAACTCCTGCAAGCTATCGATGACGATATAAGCGACAATCGGCTCCTCCTGATTCATTTTCTGACGCATCGCAAGCATCTCGGTGACGTCATCAAAAACCACGAAGAAGTAATCCTTGCCGCGCGAACGCATCACGTAGCAGGAAAGCTCGTATTGCCTGGTACCGATCTCTGTGATCATGGGACGGGTATTGTCGATCGGGACGCCGTCCTCGTTGATGATGATATCCTTTACCTGCTCGCCGTTCTGCGCATAAGCAATGATCTCGCTCATCGGAACCGTACAGAAGGTAGACAGGGGTACGTTGCAAACCGGCGAACGGAGTTGCAATATATCCTGAAGCGCTCCACTGACGATCTTTACCACGCCGTCCTCACCGATGATCGCGTAGGGAATATCAACCACGTACCGAAACATATCACTGACTTCGGTCGTCATCAATTCCGCCGCGTCATTGGCACGGGTTACCCGGCGGTAGCGCAACAAATACGGGAACAAAATTGCTCCGACCGCAACCGAGTAAACACCGCAAAGCGCGATTCCGTACATGGGAAGCTCCTCAATGGGAACCAACAACGTAATGACCGTGAACGCCGCCAAAAGCAAAATACCGATGATTGCCGCAATGATCAGTGGCGGTCGCAAGTCGGTACGAAATACCAATTTATTCTTTTTTTGCATTGTCAAATCCTCCTTATTGGGGAATTTTGAAAAGTCCGAATCTTACCGATCCTCGTGATTGTTGTCGTCCGAGGAGTCGTCCCCACGTCCGCTCATGATAATCTTTTCCACCATCTTCTTCTGCAACGTCATCATGATGATTCCGTACGCGCCCCAAAAAGCAAGCATATAGAATACGCCGCCAGAGCAACAGACAAAAAACGCCAGAATCAACAGCCAGATGACGCGGGCACCTCCCCGTGCCTGTCTGACCGTCATCACAATGCTTTGCAGACCAATGACACAAAGTCCCGGCATCAGGATAAGGGTTAGGTTCTGCATCATCGCTCCCATCACGGAAGTGGAGGACGTCGTCATCGTCAGGATGAAGGATGTTGCGAAAAGGATTGCCGCCGTCACACTCATACTGAAGAAGCGCGCGTTTGGCGTCAGAACCTCTCCAAGTCCCATCGTTTTATAGCTTGCGTTCAAAAGCGCCTGGGCTTCATACGCAATGATACCGCATATCACCGCAATTGCCGCAGGAAATACCAAAAAGATCTGCTCCGCCATCTCTCGGCTATACAAAAGATTGACCTTTTCGATCCACTCCCCTGACGACTCGCCAACGGCTACGCCCTCAAACACGGCAAGGTTTTGATCTCTGATCGATAAGAACGCGCTTACGACGCCTTCTCTCACGGCATCGATCGCCGCACGAATTGCCGTCGATCCAAGCGTTCCGTATATTTTCCAGATCAGTACCGCAAACACGCCTACCACCGCG
>JAZRGI010000071.1:0-1533 GCA_045644105.1 Eubacteriales bacterium
ATTGGTTTTGTCGTGAATGGGGGGGACCATGATAGAGGGGTGTCCGATGTGCTTGCCGGCATAGGAGTCGGTCAGAAGCTGATCTCCGAGCATTGCGGTTTCGGAAGGATCGGTTCCAAGTTGCTTCATTGCAAGGAGCAAGGTCTTTTTTTGGGGCTTGCCACTGTCCCAGAAGGCAAGAAGACCAAGCGAACGGTTAAACTCCTCCACGCGTTCGCGATGATTGTTGGAAACCAAAGCCACGCGAATGCCTTTGGCGTTCAGTGACGAGAACCAATCGCGGATACGCTCGTCGGGGAGCGGTTGCTCATAGGGAGCCAACGTGTTGTCGATATCGATCAACAGGGCGCGCACACCGATCGAGTTCAAAAACTCGGGCGTGACTTCATAGTAATGACCGAACATATACGTCGGTGTCAGATAGTCTTTCATCGAGGTTGTCCTTTCCGTCAAAAAATGGGCGGTTATTTGCTTACGCCGTAGTATTGTTCAAGAATACGCGCGGCGGTCAGAGAAGCGTTTCCTCCCGAATATCCCTGCTCTAAAACCACCGAGATCACGATTTCGGGATTGTCGTATGGCGCGGCACAAATGAAGAGGGCGTTTTCGCAGTTTGAACTGTTTTGTGCGGTACCGGTTTTTCCGCCAACGGTCACCGGCACGTTTTGGAGGTTTTTACTAACCGTTTTATTTCCCGTAACCACCTCGCGCATACCGTGCAGAACCGTTGCAAGCACGTGTTCTGGAATTTCAGTACGTGAGAGCAGGGTGTTGTCGTTTTGTGAGTAAGAGAAGGAGGGCGTATCGGAGCCAAAGGTGTAGACACTGTTCAAAAGATGCGCACTGTAGCGCGATCCGCCGTTGACGATGGTGGCAAGATAGCAGGCAAGTTGCAGAGGCGAGGAGGTGTTGTCGGCTTGCCCGATGGCAGACGAAAGCACCATGCCGCCGGTCCAATTGTGGGTATGCTTGTATTTCAGGCAGGTTTCGGGAGAGGAAAGCGTACCGACGATGCCGCCAAGCTCCAACCCCGTGGATTGTCCAAGACCGAAGCGAGACATATAATGGTTCATGCTATCGGAGCCTAGACGGTGTCCGAGCTCGTAGAAGAAGCAGTTGCAGGAATACTTGATGGCGGTGATGGCATCAACCGCCCCTTTGTGGGTTTCATAGGTCGAGCAGGTAGGATGATAATCGTGATAGATATCGGAGCGCTCGTCATAAACGCCGTCGCAGATAACGGTGGAGGACGCATCAATCTTTCCTTCCATCAGTCCTGCAATGGCAACGCCAAGCTTAATGGTGGAGCCGGGGGCGTAAGCGCCGCCGATCGCGCGGTTGAGTTCGGGATTTGCCTTGTTTGCGACAATCTCATTGTAAAGCAGATTGTAGGTGGAGAGATCGTAGGTGGGATAGGAGGCAATGGCGAGCACGTCGAAAGTGTTCGGATCCATTGCCACGGCGGCGCCTGCGTTACAACCGCTTCCGAGCGAAGAAAATCCACCGGACGATGCCACCACGTCGGCAACGTTT
>JAZRGI010000072.1:0-4931 GCA_045644105.1 Eubacteriales bacterium
GGTTCCTGTACCAACTCTTCGCTTTTGGATATGCTCAAGGTTGCCCCACTTCTCAAGGGCAAAACCATCAAGCCCGAGGTGAGTCTTTCGATCTCGCCGGGATCGAAGCAGGTGCTCACCATGCTTGCCGAGTGCGGCGCATTGACCGACATTCTTGCAAGCGGCGCGCGTGTGTTGGAGTGCGCTTGCGGCCCCTGCATCGGTATGGGATTTTCGCCCAACTCCGCGGGTGTCAGTCTGCGTACCTTTAACCGTAACTTCGAGGGCAGAAGCGGAACGGCGGACGCAAAGGTCTATCTCGTTTCTCCCGAAACGGCGGTTGCGGCAGCTCTCACGGGTGAGATCACCGATCCCATTCTGTTGGGTGAGATGCCCGTGATCACCATGCCCGACACCTTCCGCATCGACGACAGTGCCGTCATCGCACCGGCATCCGTGGAGGAAGCAAAGGATCTGGAGATTTTGCGCGGTCCCAACATCAAGAAATTCCCCGAAAGCAAGCCCCAGGCAGATTCAATCCGTGCCGAGCTTGTCTTGAAGGTGGGCGACAATATCACCACCGACCACATCATGCCTGCGGGAGCAAAGATCCTGCCGTACCGTTCCAATATCCCGTTCCTGTCACAGTACTGCTTCGGCGTATGCGACAAGACCTTCCCCGAGAGAGCGAAAGCGGCGGGGCAGAGCATCGTGGTGGGCGGTTCCAACTACGGTCAAGGTTCTTCGCGTGAGCATGCCGCGCTGGTACCTCTGTACCTCGGCGTGCGCATCGTCATTACCAAATCCTTTGCGCGCATTCACGTTGCAAACCTCATCAACGCCGGCATTATGCCCCTGACCTTCCAAAATTCCGAGGATTACGAAAAGGTGTCGCAGGGCGATATGCTTGCAATCGACGGCGTATGGACGGGCATGGATACGGGAAGCATGACGCTTGTTAACGAAACCACCGGCGAGAGAATTCCGCTTGTTTGCTCTTTTACCGAGCGACAGAAGGACATCCTCAAAGCCGGAAGCCTGTTGGCGTATAGCGCGCAAACCGCGAAGTAAAGCGCGGCGGCTTGCGCCGCTTCCAAGACTCGCTTTTTGTGCCGCGAAAAGGATAATTGCCGCGAAGCGCAATAAAAGTTTTTGATCAAGCTTTTTACAAAAAGCTTGCGCAGTGGCGCGTGGGGCAAACAACTGAAGGATTATATTGGCACTTTTGTATTTTACAATCCCTCCGCCTCGTTCCTCGGCACCTCCCTTTACACAAGGGAGGCGAAAGAAACTTCCGCTTGATTATGAATTTCCGTAATTTTAGGTTTGATTATGTTTTTTAATCAAAGCGTTAAGATTATCGCGGAACCCAACAAGCCTCCCTTGTGTAAAGGGAGGGGGACCGCCTATGGCGGTGGAGGGATTGTAAAAAAGACAATACTTGTTCGCCCCTCACGTTTCCAAAGGCAAGTGTAACTTTTTCCCAATTTGGAGGTAAATCAATATGAAAAAGATAGAAATGAAAACGCCGCTCGTCGAAATGGACGGCGACGAAATGACACGCGTACTCTGGCAGATGATCAAGGACGAATTGCTTTTGCCGTTTGTCGATCTGAAAACCGAGTATTACGATCTGGGACTTCCCGAAAGAGAAAAGACAAAAGATCAGGTCACCTATGACTCGGCGTACGCGACACAGAAATACGGTGTTGCCGTCAAGTGCGCCACCATCACCCCCAACCGCCAACGCGTTGAGGAGTATAACCTTTCTCAAATGTGGAAAAGCCCCAACGGTACCATCCGTGCCATCCTCGACGGTACGGTCTTCCGTGCGCCGATCCTCATCGACAGTATCCGTCCCGCGGTGCGCAATTGGAAAAAGCCGATCACCATCGCGCGACACGCCTACGGTGACATCTATAAGGCAACCGAGTATCGCGTTCCCGCAGAGGGAAAGGCGGAGCTGATCTTTACCGACAAGGACGGCAACTGCACCTTCAAGGAAACCGTTTACGATTTCGAGTGCGCGGGCGTGTTGCAGGGAAGCTACAATAAGGATTCGTCGATCCGCTCCTTCGCGCATTCCTGTTTCCAATACGCGCTCAATACCCGTCAGGATCTTTGGTTCTCCACCAAGGATACCATTTCCAAGCAGTACGATCAAACCTTCAAGTTGATCTTCCAGGAGATCTATGACAACGATTACAAGGCAAAGTTTGAAGAAGCGGGCATTACCTATTTCTACACGCTGATCGACGATGCCGTGGCGCGTGTGATCCGCAGTGAGGGCGGCTTTATCTGGGCTTGCAAGAACTACGACGGCGACGTCATGAGCGACATGGTGTCCACCGCGTTCGGCTCGCTTGCCATGATGACCTCTGTTCTCGTTTCTCCCGATGGAAAATACGAGTACGAGGCGGCGCACGGCACGGTGACACGCCACTACTACCGCTACCTGAAGGGCGAGGAAACCTCCACCAACCCCATCGCCACCATTTACGCGTGGTCGGGTGCATTGCGCAAGAGGGGAGAATTGGACGGACTTGACGCGCTTGTAGGATTTGCCGATGCGCTTGAGGGCGCGTGCATCGACACCTTAAACGAGGGTATCATGACCAAAGACCTGATCGGTCTTGTTGACGAGGGAACCAAAACCACGTCGGTCAACTCGCTTGATTTCATCAAGGCGATCCGCCAAAGACTCGAGGCGAGATTGGCATAAATTTTTGACAGAGGGTGAAGAGAGCTTTACAAAGCTTTCGTCACCCTCTCTGTTTTTTTGTTTGCGTGCAGCCCAAAATCGCGCTGTGATGCTCCAATTTTTCGCGGTACCATATTGGGGACGGGCATCGCCCGCCGTTCAGGATGACACGTAGCCGCATGGAATCGCGGCAGGCATTAGGGTATCGCATTTTGCATTTTGTTTTTTGCATTGCGCGGTCGGTTGATTGTTTGTTTATTATTACCAAAAAGAGCGCGTTGTTTTGGTAGAACTTGTACGTTCATCCGAAAAATAAAAAAAAGACCGAAAAGTGAAAAAAAGTTTGAAAAAAGGCTTGACTTTTGCATGGAAAAAGTGTATAATTAGCGCATAAATCACGAAACAGATGAATATTTATTCACGGAGGCTACTATGAACAAGGAAAATATCAAAAAGGTTGTATTGGCATATTCGGGAGGACTTGATACGTCCATTATCATCCCGTGGCTCAAGGAGAATTATAATAATTGTGAAGTAATTGCGGTTTCGGGCAATGTCGGACAGGCGGACGAGCTTGACGGATTGGAAGAGAAGGCACTCAAAACAGGCGCATCCAAACTCTACGTATTGGATCTGACCGATGAATACGTAGATGAATATATTATCCCCACGATGAAGGCAGGCGCAGTCTACGAGGAATACCTCCTCGGCACCAGCCATGCACGTCCCTGCATTGCAAAGGGCTTGGTAGATATCGCCATTCAGGAGAATGCCGACGCCATCTGCCACGGTTGCACCGGTAAGGGCAACGACCAGGTTCGTTTTGAACTTACCATCAAGCGTTTCCTCCCCAATATGCCTATCATCGCACCCTGGCGTGAGTGGGACATCAAGTCCCGTGAGGAAGAGATCGAGTACGCGGAGGCACACAACGTTCCGCTCAAGATCAACCGCGAAACCAACTATTCCAAGGACAAGAACCTGTGGCAGCTGTCGCATGAGGGAATGGATCTGGAGGACACCGGCAACGAGCCGCTTTACGAGAAGCCCGGCTTCCTCGAAATGGGCGTTTCTCCCATCATGGCACCCGACACCCCCACCTACATCGAGTTGGATTTTGAAAAGGGCGTTCCGGTTGCGCTTGACGGCAAGAAGATGAGCGCAAAGGAGATCATCCTCGCACTCAACGAGATCGGCGGCAAGAACGGCATTGGTCTTTTGGATATCGTCGAGAACCGTTTGGTCGGCATGAAGTGTCGCGGCGTTTACGAAACGCCCGGCGGAACCATCCTCTACAAGGCGCACAGTGTTCTCGAGAGCATCTGCCTTGACAAGATGACGTTGCATGAGAAGCAGAAGATGTCGATCACTTTTGCGGAGCTTGTTTACAACGGTCAGTGGTTCACGCCTTTGCGTGAGGCTCTGTCGGCATTCGTTGACAAGACGCAGGAAACCGTCACCGGTAAGGTTCGTCTGAAGCTCTACAAGGGCAACATGATCAACGCCGGCGTATGGAGTGACTACTCTCTGTACAGTGAGGAGATCGCAACCTTTGGCGAGAGCGATTACAACCAGAAGGATGCCGAGGGCTTTATCAACCTGTTCGGTCTGCCGCTCACGGTTCAGGCTCTGGTTGACGAGAAGAACAAGAAATAAGCAATTTGTATATAACAGGTCCTGCGCGGCAAAAAAGCCGCGCAGGACGGTGGTTGCACACCGTTGGTGTGCAAATTGTTATTTTGTACAAACTCTTTTATTCCGCTTTTTCTTTTGACGAAAAAGGCGCAAAAGAAAAAGCTTGGCAAAAAGAAAAGCGCCGAAATGGGCATTTCGCCGTCTGCGGACGGCGAGAAGGGCTACGCGCCCTTCACTGCGCGAGCTTTTGATAAAAGAAACGAGCAAGCTCGTTAGACCAAAACTTTCGGCAAGCCGACAAAACTTGTTCGTTTTGTTTATCGTATGAGTCCTGCGCGGCAAAAAATGCCGCGCAGGACGGTGTTGTTTTTTCGTTTGTTCACCAAAAGAAACGAAGCGCGGTAGGCGTCAACGCATACCGCTGTATAACAGCGTCAATCGTCCGCGGGCACTGCCCGCCGCGAGCCGCAGGACGGTGTTGTTTTTTCGTTTTTTCACCCAAAGTAACGAAGCGCGGTAGGCATGAACGCATACCGCTGTATAACAGCGTCAATCGTCCGCGGGCACTGCCCGCCGCGAGCCGCAGAAAGGTTTTTTTAGTTATGGCAAAAATGTG
>JAZRGI010000073.1:0-9353 GCA_045644105.1 Eubacteriales bacterium
TTACGGACGGCAAGAATTCGGGGAATGGTGCCGCCCTTGAGATAGCTATAGCTGACGCCGTCTGCCGTAAAGTACATACAATCCATGCCATAGTCGCGATAGATCTGCGCAACCGCCTGCATATACTTCTGGTCGTCGCCGTAGCTGCCGTACTCGTTTTCTACCTGCAACATGATAACGTTACCGCCGTTGGATGCGAGATGAGGACGGATCTGATCAAAGAGAGCCTTGTAGTAGTTGCGTGCTTTGGAGAGGTAAAGCTCGTTGTAGCAACGAATTTCGATACCCTCGTAGTTGATGAGCCAGGAGGGAAGTCCGCCAAGCTCCCATTCTGCACAGATGTAGGGACCCGGACGAATAATGACGTAGAGTCCAAGCGATTCTGCGGTTTCGATGTATGCGGAAAGATCGAGCATACCCGAGAAATCAAACGTGCCTTCGTGCTTTTCATGCAGATTCCAGCAGGTGTAGGTTTCGAGGGTGTTAAAACCGCATTCCTTCAATTTCAACATACGGTCGTACCAATACTCACGGGGAATGCGGAAATAGTGCATCGCACCGGAGATCAATTGAATGGGCTTTCCGTCCATATAGAACTGCTTGCCCTCATAGGTCAGATTTGGCATTTTTTATCCTCCGAAAAATTGTTTTTATTTGTTCAGTTCATCAAAGATGAAATTGTAAAGCTCGTCAAAATAACCGTCGTGCTTGGGGTAGCTCTTAAAGGTGACGTCCATACCGGCAATGCGGTCGATGGCTTCGATCACGCGCTCACGTCCGATCTTTTTCTCCAAAAGCGTCAAAAGACGGATGTCCTCAAGTGCATTTGCGAATACCTTCTGGCGCAGGGACGGGATGGCACCGTCGCCGTAGGGGTAGACAGAGAAGGCGTCACCCGACGGGAATGCGCAGTCGGCATCGGTAACGACGTAGGGGTTGATCTTCTTTGCCGAGTACTGCGTGTAGTAGAAGTTGTAGCCCCACTGCAAAAAGCCGGAGATGTTATATTTGTACATCTGCACGCCGATGATACGGTTGCGCGACGAAGGCATCGAGAAGAAGCGGTTGGAAACGTCTACGCACTGACTGCAACAGTAGTAGCACCAGAGCCCCGGAACCTTTGCTTCGAGAAAGGGCTCGATGTGGTTGATGCCGGGAACCGGAGTTTCAACCGAACCGTTTGTGTAGAAGTCCAACTTGGAGAGTGCGTCAAAGTGATGGCAACCCTTGATCAGAGGCTTCATAATTGCCGAAACCTTGTGGTATTGCTCCAGATGATCGGCACTGGGCTCGTCCGATACGTGGAACCAAAGTCTGTCGCGGTCAATGCCCAGGGATGCAAACGCGGCAATCAGAGCGGGGACAAGCTGCGAGAGGAAGGTCTTGTACTCGTCGCCCTCGGCGGGGGTGTCCCAACCAAAGATGCGCTTTTCTTCACCGTTCACCCATGCGATGACCTTGGGGCAGGCTTTAGCCCCCCATTGGGTGAAGAAATGACCGATCTCAAAGGTTTGATATCCTGCGGCAAGCGCCATCTTGACGTAGCGATGCAGTCTTGCAAAATCAAATTCGTAGCCGCCCTCGGTCTTGGTGATCTCCACCAATTGCACGGTAGGACGTTCTGCACCGACGGCGGTGTCGAGCGGAGGGGTGACAACGGGGGTAAAGATCATGGTCATGCCATGTTCGGTGGCAAGTCGCATATAGCGGTCTATCAGATTCCAATGCGCCTCGGAGAAGATGTCAACGTGGTGCACATCGGCAATGCAATCGCAATGGAACCACTGCGCAAAGTGCAGGGTTTGTGCGGGCAGGTTGTAGGGCATCACCTCAACGGTGTAGGTTACGCTCTGCTCGTATCCGTTTGCGGGATTGGTGAAAACGATCTTGATGGGATATTTGCCCGCCTTGATGCTCTCGTCAAGCTTTACGGTTACCCAAACACTGCTCCACGATCCTGCGGTGGAGGTGACACAACCGTCCTCGATGGGGTAGAGCGGATCGGGGAAGAGTCCCGGCTCTTTGGTCAGATAGTTGTCATCCGAGCGACCGAGCGCGTAAGCCGAAAAGGAGGAGGGGACGACGCCGACCTTGTGCAGGGTAACGGCGCGCTTGATGGAGGTGGACGCCTTTACTGCATAGATCTTTCTGTGGAAGGAGTGGACGTGACGGTATGCGATCTGAAAAGAAACCTCCTGTCCGCGTGCGGCACAGACGTGTCTGTGTGCTTTTCCGTATATCTTATTCGGAAAGACCTTGGCAAGCGAGGAGAGGGGGATCAGCTTCAATTCTTTGGTGTTCATATGGGTTCCGCCTTTTCAATTTTTTCTTCATTATAACATAGATACTTCCAAAAAGCAAGAGAAAAGCAAGAAGTTTTTTACAAAAAAGAAAGTCCTTCAAAAACAAAGCGAAAGGTAGGTAAATGCCAAGCAAAGTACCCCCTGCAAAAGCTTGGAGAGAAGGTAGGGGCGCATGGAAATATTGCTTTCGTCGCAGAGCGCTTTGATCTGAAAATGCACCGAAATTCCCGACCAACCAACCGCAAAGGCGCAAAGCAGGATTTTATGGATCGGGCTATCAAGCGCCGCCGTGCTTGCCACGCCCCCCGAAAGCTCCAACAGGCAAAAGACGAACGCCGAGAGTGTTGGCGGGATGCAAAAGGATGACAGTGCGGCAAAAAGCGCACCCGTGATCGCCGAAAAGAAAACGACGTAAGCCGAAACGAGCAGAATGTTTTTTGCGGCGTTTGCGACGGCGTTGGTAAAGAGTACCGACGGGTGAAGCGCGGCGCGAGTAGGAGAAAAATCCGACGGTGTCGACACGTCACCGCCAAAAAGACGGAACAAAATTCCCGATACCAAAGCCGCGAGAAGTGCCGAAAAATAGATGACGGTGCCGATTTTTCGATCATGCAACAAGGTTACACCAACGGCACCGATGACAAACGCCGACGAGGGGCAAACCGAAGCGGTCAGGACGCGCGCCGCTTCCTCTTTTTTCATTTCCCCCCGCGAAACCGAAAGCGAAACACACCTCGCGCCAACGGGCGCACCGCACAAAAGCCCCAACAGAAGCGAGGCGCACCCCGCCTCTGAAAGACCGAAAAGGCGGCGCAACGGGGCAAGCAAACGGCGCGGCAGGTATGCGATCAGATCCGACGAAACGGCAAGCTCGGAAAGCACCATAAATGGAAAGAGCGAGGGGATCACGCTTTTGACACAGAGAGAAAGTCCTTTGGAAACACTCCGGACAGCGACCTCGGTGTTCCGTATGATCAGGAGCAGAAAAAAGACGGTCAGGAGCAACAGGACGGTGCCGCAAGCGCCGAGGTGCCGTTTGTTTTCGTGGGTTTTGAAGGGCGTGTGTGTCATGGGAGCCTCCTTCTTTGCATAGAGTGATAACGTACTGAAAAATGGTACGTTCAAGTTTGGTCGATTATGACCGAGGACGGAGGAGAGAAGTTTGAAGCAAGAGAAAAAAAGACCGCCTGACGGGCTTTGGAGTCGGATTCGATCGAGATACGGAGAGGAAGGTGCGCCGGCACGCGACACGGTGGTGCTTTGCGGTCAACGCAGTGTTACCGTATACAACTGTCAGAAAATTCTGTTTTACTCGCCTTGCGAGATCCGATTGTTAGTGGCACGGCGTGCGCTTTCGGTGGTGGGGGAGCGGCTTTATTGCTCGTCCTTTACGGGCGGCACGGTTACGGTCGACGGAAGGATCGAGGGCGTGAGATATCTTTCGTCGGAGTGTTGAGTGGGTTTTGGCAATGCTAACGCATTACGGCTATGTGTCATACCAATCGGCGCAGGCTCCCTTGTAGGGGCGATCAAAAAATACCCACCGCACAAAGGAACAACCTTTGTAGGGGTTCCCCCTCCCGCAAGCCCAACAAACCCATCGTGGTTTAAAGCTACAATGCTTTGCGGCACAAAAAGCGAGGATTGAAAGCGGCGCAGCCGCCGTTCAGGATGATACGAAGCCGTATTAACTCGCAAGCGTTACTAGCCACTTTTCTTTTGACACCACAGGCGCAAAAGAAAAGTTACAAAAGAAAACGCCGTATAGGGAGTTTCGTCGCCTGCGGGCGACGAGGAGGCTACGCGCCTCCACTGCGCAAGCTTTTTGAAAAAAGCTTGATCAAAAACTTTTATGGCGCTTCGCGGCAATTAACCTTTTTGCGGCACAAACAACGAGGATTGAAAGCGGCGCAGCCGCCTGCCTGCCGCAGCCGCCAATTCGATATGAGATCAATCCCGACGGGATTGATCTCGATGCGCCCTTTTGGGTGCGCAGGAAAGGAGTCCAAAATTGAATGTTACGCTTTTCTTAAGTGGCTATCGGTGGCTTGGTGCCAATGCAAAAGAACGTGATGCGCTCATCGACCTCTGCTTTCGGCTTGGCATCGGGTACGACCGTTTCGTTTGTTGCGACGACGGCAGTGTTCGTTTTCGCACGTCGACACGCGCGGCGGCGCGGCTTGCGTCTGCCTGCAAGACCGAGGGAATTGCTCTTTGCGAGCATCAAAAAGGGGGACTTTGGCATCTGTTTTACCGATATCGGCGGCGCGCGGGAGTCTTCGTGGGGGCAACGCTTGCCCTGTTGTCGATTCTGCTTTCGACGCGTTTTATCTGGGCGATCGAGGTGACGGGAAACGAAACGGTGGACACCGCCGAGATTCTTGAGGAGCTTGATGCCTGCGGCTTTGGCATCGGCAGTTACATTCCGCATCTTTCGACCGAACGACTTGAAACCGAGGTTCTCATCGCATCGGATCGCATTGCGTGGATCGCCATCCGCGTGGACGGTACGCATGCCACGGTGCAGGTCATCGAACGCAAGGAGGCACCGCCTGCCGAGGATCACACCGCTCCCGCCAACCTCGTTGCCGCACGCGACGGACAGATCGAGCAGTTGCTCCTCTATCGTGGAAACTGCGTGGTCAGTATCGGTCAGGCGGTGCGCAAGGGCGAGCTTTTGGTCAGTGGATTGTACGACAGTCAGGTCTACCCCTATCGCTACACACGCGCGTCGGGGGAGGTTCTGGCACGCACGCAGCACGAGTTGCGCGTCGAAATTCCGCTTTTCCACACCCAAAAGAGCTACGATGGTGAGCGCGTCAAGTCGGTAAGCTTTAAAATATTGGGTTTTTCTTTAAAAATTTTTAAAAACAGTAGAAATGAGGGAGGTAGTTGTGATATAATAAAAGAGGATCATAATCTGTCGTTGCCATTTGTATCCGATCTGCCCTTCTCGTGTGAGGTCGTCAAGCAAAGGTATTATACCGAAAGACAAGCCGAACGCACGCCGCAAGAGGCGTTGGAGATGGCTTACGCAGAGCTTGCGCAGTCGCTTTCCGCTTTTTCGGAAGAGGCACAGCTTCTCGAAAAGCAGATCGAAACCGAGTGGCAGGACGACGTCTTGATCCTTCGTTGCACCGTTACCTGTATCGAAAACATTGCGGTGCAAAGCGAATTTGAAATTTCCGAGCATCCGTGAAAGGGGTACTATGAATCGTAAGATCGTCAAGATGGAGCACGCGGGAGCCACCGCGAAAATATTCGGCAGTTTTGATGCCAACGCGCGTATGATCGAGGAGAAATTTTCGGTCAGTCTGCGCAATCGGGAGAGCGAGTCGGGAGATTCGATCCTGATCGACGGAGAGGACGAGGCGTCGGTCTTGGCGGCAGCGCAGTGCATCGCGTATCTGCACGGGCTATCGGCAAAATCCGACGCGTTGTCGGATCAGGTGGTACAGTACGCCATTGATATGATCAACGCGGGCGACGGCGAGTCGCTCGGAACACTTGGCGACGAGTGTATCTGCGTGACCACGCGCGGCAAGCCCATCAAGGCAAAGACGGTGGGACAGAAACAGTACGTCGAGTCGATCCGCAAGAACACCGTTGTATTGGGTGTCGGACCCGCGGGAACGGGAAAAACCTTTTTGGCGGTTGCCATGGCGGTGCGCGCCCTGCGGGAAAAGCAGGTCAACCGTATCATTCTCACCCGTCCCGCCATCGAGGCAGGCGAGAAGCTCGGCTTTCTGCCGGGAGATCTGCAAAGCAAGATCGATCCCTATCTTCGACCTCTCTACGATGCGCTCTACGAGATGATGGGCGCCGAAAACTATCATAAGCTGGTCGAGAAGGGAACCATTGAGATCGCACCTCTGGCTTACATGCGCGGACGGACGTTGGATGATTCCTTCATCATTCTTGACGAGGCGCAAAACGCCACCCCCGAGCAGATGAAGATGTTCCTGACGCGTCTTGGCTTCAACTCCAAGGCGGTGGTCACGGGAGATCTGACGCAAACCGACCTGCCGCGCGGACAAAAGAGCGGACTTTCGTCGGCGGTCAAGATTCTTTCGGGTATCGATGACATCGGCATCCACTATTTTACCGAGCGCGACGTGGTCAGACACCGCTTGGTACAGAAGATTATTCAGGCATACGAAAAGTACGATCGCGAGTTGTCCCGCAGAGATGCGGAGAAGCGGACGACGCAACGCCAACGCACAGAAAAGACAAACGATGCACGTCAGGATAACGGCGTGTCGGGATATCATAAAACGTAAGGAGAACGCAGACATGAGAAAGATGAATATGATGATCTATTTTGACGACAGACAGGACAGGCTTGCTGTTACCTACAAGCTCAAAATGTTGGTGCGCGCCGCCGTTGAGGCAACGTTGGACTACGAGCAGTACGCCAATCCCGTTGAGGTGTCGATCACCTTTACCGACAATGACGATATTCACGAGTTGAACAAAAAATTCCGCGGTGTCGACCGTCCCACCGACGTGCTTTCTTTCCCGCTCTTTGACTATGAGGGTGAGAGCGAGGAGCCGCCCGTAGACGAGTTGATGGGAATGCTTGGCGACGTGGTATTATCGCTTGAGCAGGCAGAGAAGCAAGCGCAGGAATACGGTCACTCGTTTGAGCGCGAGGTTGCCTTCCTCACGGTGCATTCCATGCTTCATCTGCTCGGATACGATCACGAAACCGGAGAAGAGGACGAAGCCGATATGCGCGCAAGACAGAGAGCCGTTATGGAGGCGCTCGGACTTGCGATTACGGAGGACAAGGCATGAGCAGAGAACATAAGACCGAAAATTTCTTTTCGTCGCACGTTCGGCTCATTACCTTTTTGGTGACGGTAGCGGTCTTCCTGGTCTTCTTCATTCCGCTTGCCATTCCCGGCATCAAGGAATATTGGGGACAGTACGCCGATATGCGCGATCCACTGACACTGGATCGGTTGGTCGTTCTCTCCGAGCAGAGCGCCATCTCCGAAAAACAGATCTCCGAGTACAAGTCCCGAACCGATAATACCGAATATGAGACCTACTACTATTTCGACATCGAGCCGTACTATACCTTAATCGCGGTGGTAAATAAAGAGAGCGACCTTGTCATTTATTGCAAGCTGCTCAACGAGGAAACGGGAGAAACGGTGAACGTTCTCGACGAGGATCTTCGTGCCTATCTCAACAAAACGCAAAATCAATCATAACAGAGGAATCGGAAACATATGAAAAGAACCGGATTTATCAGTATTGTCGGTCGTCCCAACGTTGGCAAATCGACACTTTTGAATGCAATACTCGGACAACAGATCACCATCGTGTCGAGTAAGCCGCAGACCACGCGTACACGCATTGCGGGAATCGAAACGCGCGGTGAGGATCAATTTGTTTTTTTGGATACCCCCGGTATCTTCAAGCCGCAGAACACCCTGGGTGACTTTATGGTCAAGACGGCAAAGGGCGCGATGCAGGACGGTGACGCGGTGATCCTCGTTGCCGACGTGTGCTATGCGCCGGGTGACGTCGAGCGCGACGTCATTGCCTACCTCAAGCAGTCGGGAACGCCGGCGATTCTGGCGCTCAACAAGGTGGATCTTTGCCGCCGTGAGCAGATCGCACAGACCATTGCGGCGTATGCCGAGCTGCACGATTTTTGTGCCGTTGTTCCGATTTCGGCAAAGAAGGGCAAGTACGTAAACGAGGTGCTTGACGAGTGCGCCAAGCTCTTGCACGAGGGCGATTGGTTCTACGATGAGGACATGATCACCGATCAACCGCAAAGACAGATGGCGGCGGAGGTCATTCGTGAAAAGATCTTGCGCACGCTTGATAAGGAGATCCCGCACGGCGTTGCGGTGGTCATTGAGGAATACCGAGAGGAAGAAGAGCTTGTCAGTATCCGTGCCGAGATCTTCTGCGAGAAGGCGTCGCACAAGGGCATTCTGGTGGGCAAGAACGGCGAAACCCTCAAGCGCATCGGAAGCTATGCGCGCCAGGATCTTGAAAATATGTTGGAGTGCCGCGTTTACCTCAACCTTTGGGTAAAGGTCAAGGAAAATTGGCGCGACAGTCAACGCGGAATCCTTAATTTCGGCTACACCGAAGAATAATTGACGCATTTTTGCGGCGGGTACCAAACGTTTGAAAGGAGGATCGGGATGCGACATGAAACAATCGACGGCGTTGTTGTGCGCAGTTACGACAACGGTGATAACAATCGCTATTTATCGATCCTGACCGCCGAAAAGGGAAGGATCACGTTGCTTGCGAAGGGAAGTCACTCCCTGCGCGGCGAGCAACGCCCCATCAGTCAACTTTTTACTTATGCCAACTTTGAATATTACAGACGTGGAGAGATCGATATTCTCAAGGGAGGCAGTCCCATACAAAGCTTTTACGAGCTTTCGGAGGACATGGACAGCATCAATCTCGCCACCTATCTGTGCGAGGTGGTCTGCGAATTGACAGACGAGGGCATCGAGGCACAGGAGATGCTTCGCATGGTGCTCAATTCCTTCTATGCGATCGCCAACCGACGCTACCCGAACGAGCAAATCAAGGGCACATTTGAATTCCGTGCCGCCGTCTTGTCCGGCTATGAACCGACCTTGACCGTCTGCACCCGATGCGGAAAGGCGATTGAAGGCAACGCGATCTATCTTGACGTCATGAACGGCGGTGTCGTTTGCGCCGATTGTATGAGAAAAAGCGCAAGCCTGACGCTCCCACAGGAGGATGCGTCGCGTAACGCCCAAACCCTGTGTCCGCTTTCCCAAGCCGCACTCGCGGCTTTGCGATATGCGGCAGTTGCACCGCTTTCAAGACTTTTTTCGTTCGAGTTGATCGATCAAGAGGATCAAAGACTCTTTTCGACCGCCGCCGAAACCTACCTGCTTTCGCACGTTGGACACGGCTTTCGCACGTTGGACTTTTACCGCGAAATGATAGGACTCTGAAAAGGAACCAAAGATGAGTTTTTCTGAAAAAACCTTATTAACGTTGGAATTTGATAAAGTTTGCCGTATGCTTGCCGATTGC
>JAZRGI010000074.1:0-6431 GCA_045644105.1 Eubacteriales bacterium
ACTGTGAGAACGCGCTTGCCGTCGCAAAATTCCTCGAATCGCACGAGAAGATCACTTGGGTGACCTATGCGGGACTTGAGTCGAGCCCTTATTACGCGTTGGCGCAGAAATATATGCCCAACGGCACCTGCGGCGTCGTCAGCCTCGGCGTCAAGGGCGGAAGAGCGGCGGCGGAGCAGTTTATGAAGCATCTGAAGCTTGCCGCAATCGTAACACACGTTGCCGACGCGCGCACCTGTTGCCTGCACCCGGCAAGCGCGACTCACAGACAGATGAACGACGAGGAACTGCTTGCCGCAGGCGTATCGGGTGACCTTGTACGCCTTTCCTGCGGTCTTGAGAGCGCAGACGACCTCATTGCGGATCTTGCACAGGCTTTGGAAACGGTTTGATCAGACCGACTTCCGAGCAGACTTTGAAGAAATAGAAAGAGAGAGAAGCTATGCCGATTAAGATTCCCAATGAATTACCCGCCGCCCGCACGCTTGCCGAGGAGAATATCTTCTTCATGTCCGAAACGCGCGCCGTGACGCAGGATATTCGTCCTTTGCGGATTCTTTTGCTCAACCTCATGCCCACCAAAGTAGTCACCGAAACACAGTTTTCAAGACTGCTCGGTAATACGCCTCTGCAGGTCGAGTTGACCTTGATGCATACGCGCACACACCAATCCAAAAACACTTCCGAGGAACACCTGTTGGCATTCTATTGCACCTTTGACGAGATCAAGGACAAGAATTTTGACGGTATGATCATCACGGGTGCGCCTGTGGAGCATATGGAGTTTGAGGAGGTCGAGTATTGGGACGAGCTTTGTGAGATCATGAAGTGGAGTCTGACGCACGTCCACAGTACCTTCCATATCTGTTGGGGCGCGCAGGCGGGGCTTTACTATCACTTTGGAGTTAAGAAGAAACACTTGGACGCCAAAATGTTTGGCATTTTTCCGCATACCGCAGACCACAAGCGATCGATCCTGTTTCGCGGCTTTGACGACGTTTTCATGGTACCGCAATCGCGACATACCACGGTTGACCGCGCCGACATTGAGGCGGTGCCCGAATTGAAGATTCTTGCTTCCTCCGAGGAGGCGGGTGTTTTCGCCATCAAAACCGATAACGGCAGACAGATCTTTATCACGGGACATCCCGAATACGACGCCGACACACTCAAAAGGGAGTATGAGCGCGACGTAGCGGCAGGCAAGAAAATCGATCTTCCCAAGAATTATTTCCCCGACAACGATCCCACAAGAGAACCGCCGGCAACTTGGCGCTCTTCGGCAAATCTGTTGTACTCCAATTGGCTCAACTATTTCGTCTACCAGACTACGCCTTACAACCTTGAGCAACTGAAATAATAAGCAACACGGGCGACCAATGGTCGCCCGTGTTGCTTATGTGTCGGTTTATTTTGTAGGGTGGCGGCAAGCTCGCCCCTAAAAGCGAGCGCAAGCGAGCTATGTAGCCGGCGGGAGCAAGCCCACGCCCTACAAACGACCGATCGCTCCGGAGATTATTTTCTTCCTCTTTAATAAAAAAGGCGCGAAAAAGGCGTCGGGAAGAGGCGTTTTTGCGCAAATGAGATCGAAAAAGAGGAGAAAAATAAAAATTGCACACCGTGACCGCCAGAGCGCAGGGATGCCATGAGATTGGCATTTCGCAAAAGCAGGGTGCAGTGTGCAACAAAGGGGAACCTAACGGGCGATTGTCCGTTAGCACGTAATATTATACCTCAAAAAGAGCAATTTGTAAATATTCAATTGTGACGAAAATCGGCAATTTTTTTTGTCAAAAAGCATACAGCATAGAAAATGCCTATCGTTTTGTTCGCATTTTTTGTAAATTTTCCCGATGGACATAAATGTCGTAGGTTTTTATCGGGACAAATAAAAAATATTTTTTACTTTTTTTCAAAAAAAGCTTGACAAACCGACGTTTGCGTAGTATAATATTCGAGTAAAACAAAGCAGAGCACTCCGCTCTCACCTACACACCGGTTGTGATGTGGGTTGATACACCTTGTCTTTTGGTACAGTTGTCACAACTGTGCGAGAAGTGTAGCCGTGCGGAGATGCGATCTTTGTACGGTATTTTTTTCGCTTGGAGGTGTTGAACTATTAGCGCGAAAGACAAAGAAAACCTGCTCAACGAGGAAATCACGGCAAAGGAAGTCCGCCTGATCGGTGCGGACGGAGAGTCACTCGGTATTATGAGCTCCGCAAAGGCATTGGAGATCGCTTATGACAGCGGTCTGGATCTGGTTATGATGTCTGCACAGGCGACCCCGCCTGTATGCAAGGTCATGGACTACGGAAAGTTCCGTTTCGAGCGCGAGAAGCGTGAGAAGGAAGCCAAGAAGAAGCAACAAACCATCGAGCTTAAGGAAATTCAACTTTCCTGCCGCATTGACACGCATGACTTTGAAACCAAGGTCAAGCATGCTCTGCGTTTCTTGTCGGATGGAAACAAGGTTCGCGTAGTGATGCGATTTAAGGGCCGTGAGATGAGTCATATGAATATCGGACGCGAAGTTCTCGAAAAGTTCGAGGCGGCGTGCGCAGAGTCGGGTACCGTAGAAAAGAAGCCGGTGCTTGACGGACGTTTCATGAGCATGGTGATTTCACCTGTCAAAGCCAAATAATCAGGCGACAAAACCGTACCGCGCCCCAAACGCTTGGGGCAATCCCGAAAAGTTGTAATGAAAATGAAAAAAGGAGTAATACAAAATGGGAAAGATCAAGACACATAAGGCTTCTGCCAAGAGATTTACCGTAACCGCAAACGGCAAGGTAAAGATGTTCCACAGCTCTCACCGTCATAAGACCGGTAACAAGAGCGCAAAGAGACTCAGACATCTGCGTTCCAGCACGATGGTGCAGGGTAAGATGGCAGACAATCTGAAGGCATTGGTGAAGTAAGAGAAACGGAGGAATTGAAAAATGGCAAGAGTTAAGGGCGCAATGATGACGCGCAAGAGAAGAAAGTCTATGCTCAAGGCAGCCAAGGGCTACTGGGGCGCAAAGTCCAAGCACTTTAAGATGGCTAAACAAGCCGTCATGAAGAGCGGTAACTACGCTTTCGCAGGCAGAAAGATGAAGAAGAGAGATTTCCGTTCTCTCTGGATCACCAGAATTTCTGCACAGGCTAAGGTGAACGGTATGAACTACTCCACCTTGATGCACGGTCTGAAGAAGGCAGAGATCAACCTCAACCGTAAGATGCTTGCAGAGCTTGCAGTTTCCGATAAGGAAGCATTCGCAGCACTCTGCGCACAGGCAAAGGCAGCTCTGTGATTTCAACAATCAAAAACCCGATGAAACGACATCGGGTTTTTGTCATTGATAGAGAAGTTTTTCGGGGGCGAAAAAAGCCCTGATTTTTCTGTTTTGGAGGAAAAAAACGATGGAATGGAGCCGTGAGATCGTTCGTTCAAGACAAAATAGAACCGTTGTGGAGCTATGCAAATTGAGCGACAGAAAGACGCGCGAGGCGACAAAACGTTTCCGTTTTGACGGCATCAAGCTCTACGAGGAGGCGCGCAAAAACGGCGTGGAGATCGACACCGTGGTGCTTCGGCAGAGCAGTGCCGACGCACTCACAGAACGCATAGAGAGTCGCCTCGGTGGCAATGCTTTTTCGGGGGAGGGCAGAGTGATACTGCTTTCGGACGAGCTTTTTGATAAAATTTCGGAAGAAAAATCACCCGAGGGCATCATAACTATTGCAAAATATATTGACAAATTTCAAAAATTTGCTACAATATATAATAGCGACGATTTTTTGAATATGCGGAACGAGCAGATTGTGCTTTTGGAATCGGTGCGCGATCCCTCTAATATAGGTGGCATCATCCGCAGTGCGGCGGCAATCGGTGTCGATCGTTTGATCATCAGTGAGGATTGCGCTGATATCTATCATCCCAAAGCAGTACGTGCTTCTATGGGCACGGTGTTCAATCAACGAATTGACCGTGTAAGCGACCTGACCACCGTCATCGGCGGCTTGCGCAACGATGATAGACGCGTCTTTGCCGCCACACTTTCGGAGGACGCCGTCAGTCTTGGCGCGTTTGCCCCTCGCAAGGGTGACTGTGTGGTGATCGGAAACGAGGGGCACGGATTGACCGAATCGGTCGTCGATGCCTGCGATCACGCCGTGATCATTCCCATGACGTCGCGTGCCGAGTCCTTTAATGCCGCCGTCGCCGCATCGATTCTGATGTGGGAGTTTTCCAAGTCGCGTTAAGACCGCCGCGTGGCGAATATCAACAAACAGAAAAGGAGAGCGCCGTGGATAGGGAACGTTATTTATTTTGGTTGTGGCTTGCCGATCAATTGGGTGCGGAGAACCACGATTTTTCGCAATTGATCTTTCAATATCAACCGTTTGATCTGTTTCGCGCGGATGACGACGAATTGGAGCGGATCGAGGGGATCTCGCCCAAAACCGTCGCGGCACTTTCCAAAAAAGACTTGAGTCGGGCAACCGAGATATTTGAGAGATGCCGTGAAATTGGAGTCAAGATCATTCCTTACGACGCAACCGAATATCCGGGATATCTCAAGGGAATGCGATGTCCGCCCATTGTCCTTTATTGCAAGGGACAGATCCCCGACATGAACCGCAGACTTTGTATCGGTACCGTCGGAACACGAAAGATGAGCCGATACGGTATGCGCGTTGCTTATCAGACGGCTTATCAACTTGCGTCGGTCGGCGCGGTGGTGGTAAGCGGTATGGCAAGCGGCATCGACGGCGTTTGCGCCGCCGCGGCAATTGCGGCAGGCGGTACGACCGTTGCGGTGGTCGGTGCGGGTATTGACGTGGTTTATCCGAAGCATCACGGGGTACTGATGGAGGAGATCGTCAAGAATGGCGCGGTGATTTCGGAGTACCCGCCCGGAACGCCGGTCAAGCATTATCAGTTCCCGGTGCGCAACCGAATCATCAGTGGATTGTCACAGGCGACCGTCGTCATCGAGGCGGGACTTTCCAGTGGCTCACTGATTACGGCGAGAGAGGCGATTCTGCAGGGACGCCAGGTCTTCGCGTTTCCGTCGAACGTCGGCAACAAGGGTTCCGAGGGAACCAACCGCCTTTTGCGTGACGGTGCCTTTTTAGCACTTTCGGTATCCGATGTGCTCGATGAGTACGCTCCTTCCCATAGCAACGTGCTCGACATGAGCCGTTTGGGAGAGCCGCCCGAAATCAACAGGGAAGTCCTGTGTGAGTTGGATCGGCTCGGTGTCATTCAAATGCCGTCGGGTGACGCACCCCGTGCCGCGGAGGCGGAACCCGTACCGATGCCGCTTCGTGAGCGGAAGAAAAAGAACGAAACCAAAGACGCGGAGGCGGCTCCGCGCAAAACGACAGGCGGTTGCTCTGCCGAACCTCGGCAGGAACCGACCAACGAAAATCCGATTTCCCCCAAGAAAACCCCCGATCAGATCCTTTCCTCTTTGACCGAGGTGCAGAGGCAGGTGCTTTTGGGAATGCCCGACGATCGCGCCGTATCTCCGGACGATCTTCGCGGTTGCGGCAAATCGGTTGGCGAGGTCGTCGCCGCATTAACCGTGCTTGAACTTCTGGAGCTTGTTGAAAAGCTTCCGGGTGGATTATACACGAAATCCTGATAGAATTTGAAAGGAGCCAACATGGCAAACAATCTGGTTATTCTGGAGTCACCCTCCAAAGCATTGACCGTAAAAGGCTATCTCGGAACCAACTACAAGGTCATCGCGTCGGTCGGACACGTCCGCGACCTGCCCAAAAGCACACTGGGCATCGACATTGAGAACGGTTTTGAGGCACATTATATCAACATTCGCGGCAAGGGCGATCTCATCAAGGAGATCCGTAAGGAAGCCAAGAACGCCGGCAAGATCTTTCTCGCAACCGACCCTGACCGCGAGGGAGAGGCAATTGCATGGCATCTTGCGGCGGCGCTCGGCATTCCGGTAGAAAAGACGCAGCGCATCTGCTTCAACGAGGTCACCAAGACCGCGGTAAAGGCGGCAATCAAGAATCCGAGACAGATCGACATGAATCTCGTCAACTCTCAACAAACGCGCCGTATCCTCGACCGTATTTTGGGTTACAAGCTCAGTCCTCTGCTCTGGAAGAACGTCAAGAGCGGACTCAGCGCAGGACGTGTGCAATCGGTTGCCACCAAGATTATCATCGAGCGAGAGGAAAAAATCCGGGATTTTGTACCCGAAGAATATTGGTCGATTGACGCAACGCTCTACAGTCCCGACGGAAAGCCCTTTGTGGTTCACTTCTTCGGTGACGAAAACAATAAGATCCGTCTGTCCAACGAGGCAGAGGCAAAGGCAATCGGAGATGCCGTCAACGGCAAGCCCTATACGGTGCACACCGTCAAGAAGGCACCGCGACATAAGATGCCCGCCGCACCCTTTACCACGTCTT
>JAZRGI010000075.1:0-5070 GCA_045644105.1 Eubacteriales bacterium
GGAGGAGAATGTGTACGCGAACAGTAGAAACGGCCGCAGCCTTTGCTTGTTGCAGCATAGCCATCAGGTGATCGATGTGAGAGTGCACGTTACCGTCGGAGAACAGACCGAGGAAGTGCAGGGTAGAGCCGTTTGCCTTCACGTTTGCAATCAGTTCTTGCCAGGTAGCAGACGCGAACATCTTGCCCGACTCGATCGAGTTGGAAACCAACCTCGCGCCCTGTGCAAATACCTGACCTGCACCGAGAGCGTTGTGACCGACTTCACTGTTACCCATGTCGTCATCGGAGGGGAGTCCAACGGCGGTTCCGTGTGCCTTGAGGGATACGGTGGGATAGTTGGCAAGGAGCGCGTCAAGGTTGGGGGTGTACGCGCCGGTAACCGCATTGGAAACGGTGTCGGGAGCAAGACCTACGCCATCCATTACGATGGTCAGAACGGGGCCTTTTACGCCGTCAAAGCCGGCAATTTTTTCAAGCTTCTTATTCATAGTTTTTTCCTCCATATGCTTATAGCCATAATATAACATTATATATTATACCCCAATTTAAAAGAATTGCAATAGGATTTTGACATCTTTTTCAAAATATTAAAATTTTGTGGCTTTTTGTAGAAAAAATAACGAAACCTTTGGGGTATCGGTTGCTTTTTTTGCCTTTGTGTGGTACAATAGAAATATCAAATTTTTGGAGGCAGATATGAAGCAACCCTATCTTTCGGAGGCGGAACGTCGGGAATTGGTAAATCGTTATCTTGGGAAAACGGTACGGATCGAGATCGACCGACCGATCGGATACGTCCATCATAAGGAAAAATATGATCTTGTTTATCCCATCAATTACGGATATATTCCGGGTGTTTTGGGAGGCGACAAGGAAGAATTGGACGTCTATCTGCTTGGCGTTACCGATGCGGTATCCGAATACGATGCAACGATTATCGGGGTAGTCTACCGTACCGATGACGTAGAGGATAAATTGGTGGGTGCGCCTGCGGGAATGTACTTTAGTGCCGAGGAGATCCGTGCCGCCGTGGATTTTCAGGAGCGTTACCATACGTCCTATATTGAAACGGTATAACCCCAAAAACGGCAATCGTTTTTTTGAAACGATTTGAAAAAAACACTTGCATTTGACAGACCATAGGTGTATAATAATATGGATAAACTGATTTATTACAGGAAAGGAAGATAAAAATGTCAGAATGTACGCATAATTGCTCTACCTGCTCCTCCAATTGCTCGTCCAGAGAAAAGGAGAGCCTCTTGATCCCCGCAAACGCACTCAGCGAGGTCAAGCATATTATCGGAGTTGTCAGTGGTAAGGGCGGTGTTGGTAAGTCGCTCGTTACTTCTATGTTGGCAGTGCTTTTGCAAAGAGAGGGATTTAAGGTTGGTGTTCTGGATGCCGATATTACCGGACCCTCTATCCCCAAGGCGTTTGGAATGAAGAACGTTGAGGTCTTTGGTGACGATAACGGTATGATCCCCCCCTCTACCACGACGGGCATTGACGTGATGTCTGTAAATCTGTTGCTTGGCGACGAAACCAAGCCGGTGGTATGGCGCGGTGCGATGATCGCGGGTGCCGTTCAACAGTTCTGGAAGGATACCATCTGGAAGGCGGACGTCCTTTTGGTGGATTGCCCTCCCGGTACGGGTGACGTTCCGCTTACCGTATTCCAATCGCTTCCCATTGACGGTATCGTCATCGTTTCGAGTCCGCAGGAGTTGGTGTCCATGATTGTCAGCAAGGCGGCAAACATGGCACAGATGATGAACATCCCCGTACTTGGTTTGGTGGAGAATTTGAGCTACGTTAAGTGCCCCGATTGCGGTAAGGAGATCAAGGTGTTTGGCGATAGCCACATTGAGGAGATCGCAGAGAAGTTCCAATATGACCTTCTTGCGCGCATTCCCATGGATCCCAAGCTTGCCGCGTTGGTTGACCGCGGTATGATCGAGCTGATGGAGAACGATTATATGGACGCGGCAGTTCAGAAGTTGATGGAAAAGCTAAACATCACGCCCGAAGCGTAAAAAACAAGGTGTTGTCTCAAAATGCTTTTTTCGCACTTGAGACAGCACCTGCTTTTTTATTTATTGATAGTTTGGTAATAGGGTTGCGACCACGCCATTCTGCCTCGCTCGTCGGCAACGGTAATGCGGAACTGCTTGGATTGCAGGTTGGAAATATCAAACACAGCATCGTACAGGTATCCGTGTGGCGACGTGGGATACGCGATCTTGATCTCTCTGACACCTGTGGAAAGGATGATCTTGGCGGCGGGGGAGGTTCTGACGTGCACTCGGTCATTCTCTATGAAAAGCTCCTCGATCATGGGGCCCATGGAAGCATAAAAATCTCCGCTTTGCAGTGCCTGCACAATGGCTTCCTGTGTCAATTCCTGCGCCTTGATCATAACGAATCCGCCAAGCGAGTCCCATCTTTGCGTTCCCTGCGGATGGGAGTTGTGATTGTCGTCGGTTGCGGTACAGAACAGTTGATTGCCTCGCAGAAGGATCTCGTCGTAAAGGTGACTGTTGATCTCATCGTATCCCGACACGTAGCAGGAGTGATTGTACATTTCCATTGCGAAAAACTGACTAAAATCCAGATCCTTGTAGTCGTCCATGTCCTGCAGTGACCACGTTGGGTGGTTGAGCATGGCAATAAAGCCGTGCTTGCGGTATTCGGCAACCATTTCATTGATCTTATTGTAATCTCTCTCAAAATCCGGTGTGCCGATATATGCCTGCGATTCGCGCAGATCTGCGTGATTCTCGCGTATGTATTTGGGGTTGAAGCAGGGAAGCGTGACGTTATTTGCATGAGGCGGGAAGAAGTTGATGTGATAGGTGCTTCGAAATGCCCATGGCTCCGATCCCTTTTGCGTGACGTCGATCTCTGTGGCGGTCAGTGCAAGGAATTTCTCATCGCTCAAATCGGTGTGATCGATCAGGACGTTGTGATCACTGTACGCCAGAACCGAGTAGCCTGCGGATTTATAAATCTCCTTTAGCTCCTCGGGAGTCAGTTTTCCGTCGGAAAGCGTACTATGGCAATGCAAGTTGGCTCTGTAAAATTTTCCGTCTTGCGGCAGGAGGTAGGTTTTCATAGCGGTCTTCCTTTCTTGTTATTTCGTAATAGCCGGTTCGTTTTTGTAGTAGGGCTGCGACCACGCCATGCGACCGCGTCCGTCGGTGACGGTGATACGGACGTATCCCGGGTGAATGGGGGAGAGGTCAAAGGTTGCCTCACTGACCGTGCCGTGCGGCGTTGCCGGATAGGCGGCGCGGACGTATCGGTAGCCCGTGGAGAGAACGATGCGGGCGGCGGGGGAGGTTTTGACGTGGAGTTGTTGATCTTCTATATACAATTCCTCAATCAACGGTCCCATAGAGGCGTAAAAGTTTCCGTTCTTTAGCGCATTGATGATGGCTTTGTGCGTCAATTCCTCGGCTTTGATCATCACAAATCCACCGCAGGAGCAGTGTAGCGGTGGCATGACGAAGTCAAAATGATGCGCATCGTCGGTTGCGGTGCAGAAAATGCGGTTGCCTTTCTTCAAAAGTTTGTCATAGACGTGGGTGTTAATCTCATAATGTCCCTCGGTCTGATAGGCGGCGTTGTTGTAGATCTCCATTGCAAAGAACTGCGAAAGATCCAGTTTTCGGTAATCCTCAATATTTTGGAGCGACCACGTAGGGTGATTGAGCGTGGCAATAAAGCCCTGCTTACGGTATTTGGCAACCATTTCGTTGATCTTCTCGTAATTGCGTTCGTAATTCGGCTCTCCAACGTACGCCTGTTCCGGATAGGAAATGTCCGGGTGGGTAAATATATCCTTTGGATTGTAGCATGGCATAGCCAGGTTCTCGGGATCCTCCGGATAGAAATTGATATGGTAATATTTTCGGTTGTAAATCGTGGGGCAGTTGTAGTCGCCAACGTCGTATTCGATTCCCGGCAACATCAGAAAGTCATCTTCGCATAGCTCTGGATAGCCGATCAAGCGATTGTGATCGGTGATGGCTAATACTGAATAACCGGCAGATCGATAAAGCTCTTTTAATTCCTTTGGTGTGAGCCTGCCGTCGGAAAAAATGCTGTGCGTATGCAGATTGGCTCTGTAAAATTGACCGGCATCCGGCAAAAGATAGTGCTTCATAAGACCCCGCCTTTCGAGATGTGGTTTGAGGTCATTATAGCACACTTTTTTTAGGATTGCAAGGCTTTTTCAAAAAAGGAAACCGAAAAAAGGAGAGCCGAGAAATCGACTCTCCTTTTTATCATGATGGGGGAATTATTTCTTCAGATTTGCTTCGAGAATAGCAAGCTCATCGTAAAGCTCGGAAGGAACGCGATCGCCAACCTGCTTGTAGAATGCCTTGATGTTCTCAACGTCCTCAAGCCAGCTCTCGTTATCGATGGTAAGCAGCTCGCGGATGGTGTCAACGGTGATACCGTCGAGTCCCTCGATGTTGATGTCCTCTGCCTTGGGAACAAAGCCGATAGGCGTTTCAACTGCGTCAACCTTGCCTGCGCAACGAGCGAGGATCCACATCAGGACTCTCATGTTGTCACCGAATCCGGGCCAGATGAAGTGACCTTCTGCATCGGTACGGAACCAGTTAACGTGGAAGATCTTGGGCGCGTTGGGGATCTTCTTGCCCATTGCAAGCCAGTGTGCAAAGTAGTCACCCATATCGTAACCTACGAAGGGACGCATTGCCATAGGATCGCGACGAACAACACCAACTGCACCTGCAGCTGCGGCGGTGGTCTCGGATGCCATGATGGAGCCTACGAAGGTACCATGCTGCCAGTTGCGGGATTCGTAAACCAGCGGAGCGGTCTTTGCGCGGCGTCCGCCAAAGATGATCGCGGTCAACGGAACGCCCTTGAGGCTGTTGAACTCGGAAGAGATGCAGGGGCAGTTGGAAGCCATAGCGGTGAAACGAGAGTTGGGATGTGCGCCGGAGGTGCCAACCTTGTCTGCCTTGTCGTACTTGGTGTAATCCCACTTCTCGCCTCTCCAGTTGAGTGCGTTCTTGGGAGGATTGTTGTC
>JAZRGI010000076.1:0-2239 GCA_045644105.1 Eubacteriales bacterium
AGGACGGCTTTTCCACCAACGCGCTTTACGGCATGGTCACCATGATCACCCGACAAGTGGAGGCAATCGCCCCCGACTATTGCGCCGTGGCGTTTGACCTCAAGGCACCCACCTTCCGCCACAAGATGTACGACGCATACAAGGCAGGTCGCCGTCCCATGCCTGAGGAGCTTGCCATGCAGCTTCCGGTAGCAAAGGATCTGATGGCGGCAATGGGCTTCTCTGTCTTGGAGAAAGAGGGCTACGAAGCCGACGACATTCTTGGCACGCTTGCCCGTATGGGAGAGGAGAACGAGGTGGAGGTCTACCTTTTGACGGGAGATCGCGACTCGTTGCAATTGATCTCGCCCCGTGTAAAAGTTCTGCTTGCCACCAACAACGACACGGTAACGATGGACGAGCAGGCATTTTTTGAAAAATACGGTGTCAAGGCGGAGCAGTTTGTCGACGTCAAGGCGCTTATGGGCGATAGCTCGGACAATATTCCGGGCGTTCCCGGCATCGGAGAAAAGACGGCACTCAAGCTCATTTCGGAGTACGGAAGCCTTGACGGTGTCTTTGCATCGCTCCCCACCGCCAAGCATACCCCCTCACTGCGCGCAAAGCTGGAAGGCGGAGAGGAGAGCGCGCGTCTTTCCAAAACGCTTGCCACCATCTGCCGCGAGGCACCCGTCCCCGCAAGCATCGACGAGGTGACCTATGGCGGCATCTGCCGCGAGGACGCAAGAAAGCTCTTTTTGCGCTTGGAATTTTCGGCGTTCATTAAGAGATTCGGCTTGGATGCGGCAGAAGAGAAGAACGAACCCACCGCCGCCTGTCCCTGCGCCGCTTACGAGTGCGTCGGTGTAGGAGAACTTGCGTCCCGAATCGAGGGCAAGGCGTTGCTTGCCGTTGATCCCACCGACAAGGGAATTTTGGTGTCGGACGGCGATTCGATCTATCGCGTGGAGGAATCGATCGAATCCCTTCGCGGCACTTTTGAGGGACGAACCGTCATCGTTTACGATTGCAAATCGCTCTACAAACGCGAGGACGGCGCGCATTGGCGTGCGCTCTGCCTCTATGATATCATGCTTGCCGCCTATCTTGCCAATTCCAATAAGAACGGATACGACCTTTCCACCGTTGTTTCGGATTGGTTGGGCGAGCTTTATAACGAGGAAAAGTCGCGCGTGGGCTATCTTTACCGCCTCTACGCGCCCATCAACCAAAAGCTTGAGGAGAGCCGACAGGCATCGCTCCTCCTGGATTTGGAGATGCCGCTTGCCGCCGTGCTTGCCGATATGGAAACGACGGGATTTTACGTCGACCGCGAGGGCATTGCCGCCTACGGAGAGCATCTGCAAAGCGTGGCATCGCTTCTCGAAGCGCAGATCTATTTCCATGCGGGCAAGGAGTTCAACGTCAATTCGCCCAAGCAGCTTGGCGAGGTGCTTTTTGAAACGCTTGGACTTCCGCACGGCAAAAAGACCAAAACGGGATACTCCACCAACGTCGAGATCCTTGAGAAATTGCGCCCGGTGCATCCCATCATCGACGACATTCTTGATTACCGTCAACTGACCAAGCTCAAAAGCACCTATGCCGACGGCTTGTTAAAGGTTGCCGACGAGAACGGCCGCGTGCATACCAACTTCAAGCAGACGGGAACGGCAACGGGACGTCTTTCGTCCACCGAGCCGAACCTGCAAAACATTCCCGTGCGCACCGAGCTTGGCAGGGAATTGCGTCGCTTTTTCAAGCCTGCCACCGACGATTACGTCATCATCGACGCCGACTATTCGCAGATCGAATTGCGACTGTTGGCGCATATGTCGGGGGATAGCAATATGATAAACGCCTTTTTGGGCGGTACCGATATTCACACCTCTACGGCGGCATCGGTCTTCGGCGTGGCGGCGGAGTCGGTAACTTCGGAGATGCGCAAAAAGGCAAAGGCGGTCAATTTCGGTATTCTGTACGGTATCGGAGCATTCTCGCTTTCGGACGATATCGGCGTTTCGCGCGCCGAGGCGCAGGCGTTCATCGACCGTTATCTGTCGAGCTATCCCGGCATCGATGCCTATCTCAAGGGGACGATTCCCGCCGCATACGAGGACGGATACGTGACGACGTTGTTCGGACGCCGCCGTTATATCCCCGAACTTTCGGGAAGTAACAAGATGCAACAAAAATTTGGCGAGCGCGTGGCAATGAATAGCCCGATCCAGGGAACCGCCGCCGATATCATCAAGCTTGC
>JAZRGI010000077.1:0-15997 GCA_045644105.1 Eubacteriales bacterium
GGCACCGTAGCCGCCCATCGAAAGTCCTGCCACCATGTTGTCTTCGCGCTTGTCGGACATTCCGCGGAAGTAGCTTTGGCAAACGCGGGGAAGTTCTTCGGTTACAAAGGTCAGATAATTTGCGCCGGAGGGAGTATCGGTATACCAGCTTCTGCCAACGCTCGGCATTACAACGGCAATGCCGTAGTCGGAGGCGTAGCGCTCAATCGAGGTTCTGCGCATCCAGATACTGTGATCGTCGGAAAGTCCGTGGAAAAGATAAAGCGTTTTGTAGGTGGGGGCAGAGGCGCCGTTGGCGGTCATTCCGATCAAGGTCTTTGCTTTTTCGGGAAGAATGACGTTGACCGATACGCCGATCTTGAGTGCATCCGAGTGATATTTCATTTCAAAAAAAGCCATGTTTTTTCTCTCCTTATCGCTTTTGAAAAAAGAATTTATATATTTATATTGATTATAGCACAGGTTTGTGATATAATCAAGTAAAAGTTGTTTTTTGGAGGAAAAATGAGCATCGAATGCAGAATGGAGCACCTGTTTGAGGAGTCCAGAAAAAAAGCGGAGACGAAGCCGCAGGATCATTTTGAATATGATTTGTATCGTTTTGCGCTTGAGAAATATGCCGATCTGCCGATCTGGGAAAAGCAGGCAAGAGCTATGGCAGATGCGATCCGTAATCAGGATGTTTTGATCGAGCCGTATGACCGAGTGATTGGGCGAGCCTATTTCGGTAATCCCGTCCCTCCTCGTGCAATCGATCCCGACCTTCTTTACAACCGATCATTGAGTAGCCCCAAGCACAATATGGTGCCCACCGAGATCTTTCCCGAGTATCAAACGCTACGACGCTATCATTTGGTGTCCGAATATATTCCGGGACACGTTGCATGGAATTGGCAAACGATCCTTGCAAACGGAACCGAGGGCTTGCGCCTTCGTTGCAAGACAGGCTTACAACGAAAGAAGAACGACGTCAAGAGTTGTGAGTTCTATCAAGGCGTACTGATCATGATAGAGGCTTTGGAGGACTGGAATGATGCGCACGTAGCCGAGTTGGAACGGATGGGTATGACCGAGCAGGCAGAACTCTGCCGCCGCGTTCCGCGTTATCCCGCAAGAAGCTTTCGCGAGGCGGTGCAGGCGTACTATATGCAACATCTTGCCGTGATGAAAGAAAATCCACACGGCGGCAACAGTCCCGGACGATTGGATTATTATTTGTGGCCCTATCTGGAGAATGACCTTAAAAAAGGTGTTTGCACACTCGATGACGCGCGCGAGCTGATCGAGGAGTTGTTTATTCGTATGGACGAGCGCTTGTATTCCTGGGATACCTATGCCGAAACCATTGTCGTCGGCGGAAGTCATCCCAACGGCGAGTCGGCGGTCAATCCTCTGTCTTATATCATGATGGAGGCCATCATGAAATACGATCTGACGCATCCGCTGGTATATGCGCGGCTTCCCAAAAATCCGCCGCAGGAGTTTGTAGACCTTTGCGCGCATTTTATGAAGTATGGCAGAAACCGCGCGCAGATCATGAGCGATGAAAATATCGTCAAGGCGCTCGTGCGCAACGGCGTTACCGAGGTGGATGCCACCAACTACTATTGCGGTGGTTGTATGGAGATCGGTGTGCAAGGAAAGACGGGAGATTTTCTGTTTACGGGATTTCAGAACGTTTCCAAGCTTTTGGAGCTTTGTATGACGGGTGGCAGATGTATTCTGACACAGGAGCAGGTTCCCCTGTTTTCCGAGCGTACGCTTGTTGATTATACCTCGTTTGAGGAATTTTATGCGGCGTTTATCGCGCAGGCGCGTAAGATCTTTACGCTTTCACTGCAGACACAGGATATTTTCAGCGCGCACTGCGAGCGTCGCCGTCCCGCTTATCTGCTCTCGTCCATGCTCGACGGTTGTCTGGAAAAGGGACGAAATATGCACGCAGGCGCGATCCCGTATTATGACTACGGTTCGGCGTTCATCGGTCTTGCCAATGCGGCAGACTCTTTGTATGCCGTCAAGCGCGCGGTATTCGACGACGGGCTTTGTACAGCAGAGGAGCTTCTCGCCGCTTTGGAGGCGAATTTTGAGGGCTATGAGGAGCTTTGCCGTTTGCTTACCAAGCTACCAAAATATGGGCAGGAGCACGACGAGGTCGATGCGCTTACCAAGCGACTGTTTGACGATTTGAGCGAGATTCAATCATCTTACGTCAACCGAAACGGCGGTAACGGTAAGATGGTGATCCTGACCTTTACCTTTTCCCCGATTGCGGGTAAGATCGTTGGAGCAACGCCGGACGGTCGCAAAGCCGGCAAGCCGTTGGCGCACGGCATCACACCGCAGAGCGTGGCAATGACCAAGGGAATTACGGCGGCAATCAATTCCTGCACCTCTATCGACCAGACGGTTTTTGCGGGAGGTGCTACCACCATGTGGGATATGGATGAAAGTTGGGCTACCGAGGAGATCATCCGTTCCTTGATGATGTCCTTCTTTGAGCAGGGCGGACAAATTTTTCAGGGCAACGTATCCTCTATAGACGACCTCATCCGGGCGCAGGAAAACCCTGAGGCATATAACCACCTGATTGTTCGCGTAGGCGGTTTCTCGGCGCGATTTGTGCGATTGAGGCGAGAGCTGCAAGACGAGATCATCAACCGGATGCGGCACAAGCGTTGACACGCGTGTCGTGACAATCAAAAAAGAGAGGAGAGGTATAACATGGCAAACATTCGTTTTTTGGGAACCTGTTCGGGTACCGAACCGATGGAGGGAATGCATCAGACGTCCACGATCATTGAGGTGGACGGTGTCAATTATTGGTTTGATGCGGGAGAGAACTGCGGCTACCGCGCGTTCCTTTCGGGCGTGGACGTTTTAAAGTCTAGGGCGCTCTTTCTTTCGCATATGCACATCGACCATACCGGAGGACTTCCGCACCTCTTCTTTTGCATACAGAAGATGATCGCAATGAAAAAAGGAACACTGATCAACAACACGTTGGATATCTTTTCCCCGAATCCGGATGTGATTGGAGCGATCAAAAGCGTGACCTGCGGCAACGTTCATAGCCACGAGGGACTGCATTTTACCACCAATGATTTGCCGATGCAGGATGGACTTCTCTTTGACGACGGTACTATTCGCGTCAGTGCGATCCACAACACCCACCTGCATGAGGACGGAAGCCGCGGTTGGCATGCTTATTCTTTTTTGATCGAGGTAGGCGGCAAACGCATCGTTCATTCGGGTGACGTAGGCAAAACGGAGGAGCTACTCCCCTTGATGGAGGACGGTTGTGACCTCTTGATCATGGAAACCGGACACCACAAGGTGCGTGACGTTTGCGAGTTTGCACAGGCACACGGCGTGCGGCGCTTACGCTTTACCCATCACGGCAGAGAGATCATCAATGACAGACAGGGAATGGAGGCACTGGTTGCCTCGTACCCGTATGATTATCAAATTGCATACGATGGTTTGATGGAAGAAATTTGATAAAAATATCCCATTCGTGTAGTCGTTGAAGGCTCACACGAATGGGAGTTTTTTATGCGGTTATTGAGGGAGCGCCTCGGTTTGCTCTGTCGGTTGTGCTTCGGCGGCTTTGGCTTTGCGGTCCTTGATCAACCACGGCAGATAGGACAGGAAGAACATGGTGGTTACAACGACGAACATCACCAAAATCCGCAACGCAAATACGGGAGGCAGAATATCGAGAATCGAGGGCGTGCTTTCGGGTTTTGCCAAAAAGAGGTAGTTCGCACCGGGACCAAGCACGGTATTTGCCGTGTAGGCAATCAGGGCAAGGAGGACAAGCATGGAAAAGGATTTTACGGCGGAACGAAGGGTCGGGCGCATCTTATGAACGAAGATCATGTAAAAGATGGTGATGTATCCGAGGGTATGCTCCAACCAGAATTGATAGTAGCGAAAACGGGTGGGACCGGTGTAGGTGATCACCGTAGGTGTCAAAAGGGCAAAGATCGTTCCCGAAAAAAGCCAGAAATAGGCAATATCAAAAAGCGATTGCGATTTTGTGACGACCAGATAGCTGCAGAAAATGATCGACCAACCGCAAACGGTGATGGGCAGGTGATCGACGGGGTTGGCATCAAGCGAGGGAACCCCCACCAAGCGCCAGAAATAAGACATTTCCGAAATGATCATGGTAAACGCTAAAACAAAACGAATGGTCGTTTCGTGTTTGCAGGCGCGCAACGCATCTTGAAAACGGTAGATCAGTAGGATCAATACGACCATGCAAAGGATTGGCAGAATATGTGCCGGGGAAAAGTTTGTAAATTCTTCGGTGTCGCCTTTCCCAAAAAAGTAGGAAAAAAAGTTTTTCATGTCCAATCGCTCCTTTCAATGTCATGATTGAATTTTACTGTTAGACCATTATACCATATTTTTTTGCAAAATGCAACTGTTTTTTGCTTTTGTTTTGGCATAACCGATATGACAAAAAAATTGCGGAATGACAAGCTTCCTTTCGGGAGCATCGTCATTCCGCGTTTTTTATGCTTGCTTCAGTGCTTCGTATTTTGCCGTGTAGTAATCGTAAAGATCACCGACAACGGTTTCAAAAGCATCGGCATCGGTCAAGCCTTCATAAAGCTTGATCAACTCATCCGCCTGCGTCAGGAAAGCCTGCAGATTTTCGTCGGACGTATTGTTCTCATAAACGGCGTACGCGATCTCGGTCTTCAAGAGCGCACTGATGATACCCGATTCTGCATCGGTTGCGTTCAGGAGATTGTTAAAGTAACGGTCAAGTCCGGCATAGTAGAGCTTGTTTCCACCCAGAATAAACAGAACGTTCTTATCTGCGGGAGACAGAGCACGGAATGCCGATACAAGCTCTGCAATGTCGCCCTTGGTGTAAAGAGTACCGTTGTACTCGCTTACCATCAGATCGGCGATCAGAGCAAAGAAGGAATTCAGAGAAGAAGCCGAATCGTAAAGATCCCAAGTCATGTAGGATTCACCCGAATCGAGGGTAATGCCCGAAGAAACCATAAAGTTCAGGAAGGCTTTCTTCATCGCAAAATAATACTGCTCCATCGAATGGTTGGTATCTCCGACAAGGAACGACTCGGTAAACAAGATACTGTTTACGGTTGCGTCTGTTGCGCAAAGCTCATCGTAAAGAGCGGTAGCCTTTTCGTAGAGTGCAAACATCAGAGGCATTGCGTTGTTCTTTGCTTCGGTGGAGGTATCCTGATTGAGAATGAAGAGGTAGATGGTTTCAAAGTTCCGGATGGTTTCCAACAATTCGTTATATTTGGCTTCCCACTCACCCATCTGAATGTAATCGGGATCGGTTACGGCTTTGTAGAGGTTTTCGTAGCGCACATAGGCACTTTCGAAGTACTGATTGAAGAGCGCTTTGTTGTCATCGCTCATCTTTTTGTATGCCGCCGCAATGTTTTCCATACTGGTCTTAAAATCATCCAATGCACTCTCTTTGATGTTGAGCAAGGAGAGATTTTCCATTGCGATCAAAAGATCCTGGAAGCTGGCGAATACCTCTTCGGGAAGCGTGCTGTAGTAATAGCCCGCAACCAAATTGATCAACGTACTGTAAACGCCCTTGGAGCAATCCAATACGAGGACACTTCCGTGAGATACGTTGTAGAGGTAGTTCATCGAGGAAACGAAGGAATACAACTCGGTGGGAGTCAACTTTGTCATCGAGTCAAAGACATCGCGTACCATGGCGTTGAAATCCTCTTCGGAGATGCCGTTCGGATTGAGGTAGACGTCAATGAGATTGAGATACTGCTCCCAAAGAGCGAGAACCGCGGGGGTATCAATTGCTTCACCCATCAGGATAATGTAGCCGCGAGGACCGCGTCTGAGGTTGTTTTCAAACAGGGTCTCGGCATCCAACAGGGCGTAAAGATCCTTGCAGAGCTGATCGTTGCCCGTTTTTACCTGATCTGCGTACTCCAAGGTTTTGGAGTAGTAGTACATAAAGGCTACGGTATCGTACAGATAGGCGTTGGATGACTCGTACTGAATGATAAAGCGCTCGGTCTCGATCGTACGCATGAAGAACAGATACCAATCGTTCATCGCACCGGGAAGCGGAACCGACTGCCAGAGCTTGGAGGTGATTTCCGCCTGTCCGCCCTCCATTACGTAATAGTAATAGGAGTAGATGATTTCAAAATAGTCGTCGTTGGTTCTCCAAGAGGAAACAACGTCGTACATCTGCGAGTAGTCTGCGCCAATATAGCTGGTGGCAAGAATTTTGGAGGCGGCAAGCGTAGCCTGATCGCCGTAATTTGCCAACTGCTCAACCGTCCAGTTGTCGGGAACGTCCTTGAGCGTATTGTGCAGATTGATCATCTGACGGAAGAGTTGAACGACACTGCCGATGGTATCGGGGGTGTGCGTCAGAATGATGTCGGCAATTCTGTGGGACAAAATGGTAAGGCTGCCATAGTTTTCCGTGATCTCAACCAACAGGTCTGCATAAACGTTGAACACGTCGGTGGGATCGTCGAGGCGCGTGATCGCGGCTTCGATTGCTTCGGGCGTTTTACCGACAATGTTCAAGCCACCGTTGCTTGTAATGGTAAACGCGTCTGCAAATTTCTCTGTTTCGGTCAGATAAAGATCGTTCAGATAGATGGTAGCCGGCTTGAGAATTGCCTCAAAGGTCTCGGCGTCGATCTTCTCTTGTTGAGAGGAGGTGAGATCGAGATATGCTTTGAGAGCGGCAACTGCGTTTTCGCCGTCGGTATCGGTGAATTCGGGAAGGTTTTCACCGTTCCAGTTCAAGCCGCTCAACGTACCCGCCACGTGTTGGATCAGGTGGATCGGGCTATAGGATATTTGCACGTCGTATTGGAAGGTTTTGCCGGCATAGGTGACGGTCAACGTTTGTACGATCGGCGTATCCTTGTTCTCAAAGGTGATTTGAGTAGGATCAAATCCACTGACCATAGAAGGCGTCAGTGTAACGAACTTCGAGAAGGTGGAGGGGCTTTCTGCTTTTACGGTCAGATAACCGCCGCTGAGATTCAGTTCGGTATCCGAGCTGGAATACTTGTTCTGCTTCGGCGCGGTCATAGTGACCGTGTGGGGAGTATGAACGGTAACGTCAAAGGAGCAATCGTAGGATTCCTGACCGTTGGTGTAGGTTACGGTGACGGTTGTCGTTCCTGCCTTCGAGGAGTCAAAGGACTTTAATGTGATCTGATTACTGTTTAAATTGACAAAGGGGGCGGAGCCTGTGTCGCTTGTGACCTTGATTCTACCTTTGGAAGGATCGAAGAGATCGTCGACAAAGTAGTTTGCCTCAAAATTTTCTGCGACGGTACGGGGGACGACGGTAACCACGAAGGTTGTCGTCTTTTCCATATAGGTAACCGTCAAGGTTTGTTCACCCAGCTGATCCTTGTTGTATCCCGTAACGGTGACATCGTCTGCGGTCATCGGTACCGGTGAGGTTTCACCGTCCACCACAACCGAGAGCTTACCGCGACTCAGATCCAGATCCTGTCCCACTACATAAGTTGTGCGGGGCAGATCGCTTTTCTGAATGAAGATCTCGGAAACGGAGGAGGAGCCGCTTGCGGGCGTACAGCCCGCAAGCAGTGCCAAACACAGGATGCCAAGAAGCGCAAGGGTGACAAGCGCAAATCTTGATTTTTTTGTGTTCATTTGTTTGTCCTATCTTAGTTTGAAGAAGTTACAACCGGCGTCCAAATCGCGTAAAGGGTTACTCCCTCGGGCGCGGTTGCCAGCGTTTGTGCCGTGTATGCAGGCGTTATGGTGGTGGCATCGGTAGCCCAGCCATCAAACGTATATCCTTCACGTTCGGGTGTCAGAGTGGCATCGGGCGCTTCGGGATTATCGATCAAATCGGTTGTTACGGTTACGGATACGACGTAGGTCTTATCCACGGAAAGTGTACAACCCCAGATAACACTGCGGTAGGAGGAATTCCAACGTTCATTCCAATAGGGACGAATGGTTTTGGATTCGCAGAAGAAGGTTGCGGTGTTCATGCCGTAGAATGCGTGCTTTCCGATGACGTCGATGGTTTCGGGAAGAACAACTGCCTTAACGCGGTTGCATCCTCTGAAGGCATAGTCACCAATGTTCTTTACGCTGGTGGGAATGATGATTTCTTCAACTGCCGTACAACCGTAGAAGGCGTACTTACCAATGGTTTCAACCGAGGAACCGATTTTGATGTTTGCAAGAGCGGAACAACCTCTGAAGGCATAGTTTCCAATGCTTTGAATGCTATCGGAAATGTAAAGCTCTTCCAGTGCCTCACACTTGTAGAAGGTGTAGCTGGGAACTTCGGTAATACCGTTTCCGAGAACTACCTTTTTCAACTTGGTGCAGTTGTAGAAGGCGCGCTCGCCGATCTTGGTCACGCTATTGGGGATGACGAGGTCTACAATTCCCGAACACCCCTGGAAGGCGCGATCACCGATCTCGGTTACACCTTCGGCAATCAGAATATATCCCTTGAGCGAGGGTTTTCCTTCCTTCATTGCTTCAATGCTTTCCCAAAGTTGGCTATCACCCATATTGGCACAACCGTAGAAGGCGTACATGCCGATATACTTAACAGAGGAGGGGATATCCACACCAAGCATCATAGTGCAGTTGTAGAAGGCGGAACGACCAATGTATTCGGTGCCGGAGGGAATTCTCGTAATACCGCCGTTGGTAAACCAAGCGCTCGAGCAACCGTAAAAGGCGTAGTCGCCGATGTACTTGAGGTTTGCGGGCAGGTCAAAGCCGCTGGCATAGTTACAGTTATAGAAGGCGCCTCTGCCGATGTACTCAACCGAGTCGGGGATGATAACCTTCTTACCCAGGATCATGGCTTTGTTAAAGCAATAGTTTGCGATTCCGCGCGTGTTTTCCTTAACTTGGATGTTATCGATATACATACCCTGCTTCAGACCAACTGCCCAATCGTCGATGTAAACGACGTCCTTGGCTCCGTTGTATGCCGGCGTATTGTTGAAGCAATAAGAGCCGACGGTGGTAAGTGTATCGGGAAGCTCCATATTTTGAAGCTTTGCGCATCCTCTGAAGGCGTAGTCACCGAGAGAGATCAGGGAATTACCCAATCTGGGGGTGATCAGACTGGTGCAGCTTGCGAACGCCGAATCATAGACGTACAACAACGAATCGTCAAAAATGATCTCCCAAAGGGCTTCACAACCCATAAATGCCTGCGCACCGACATACTTGATGCCGGTAAAGGCGTGTCTTTCCAACTTCTTGCAGTAGGCAAACGCGCCGTCTGCGATACCGTAGACGTTGAGATTGACGGGGAGTTCCTTCAATTCTTTGTTTTTGGCTAAAATCACCCAGTTTCCGATGCAGAAGATATCACCTGCGGCTTCTTGAGCGGCGGTCTGATAAAACGCGTAGGAACCGATTCTCTTCAGAGAGTTTCCAAGCACGATCTCATTGAGCGCCGTGCATCCGAAGAATGCCTCGGCACCGATCTCTTCGGTGGTTTCGGGAAGAGTGATCGACGTAACACTCGTGCAGTTTCCGAAGGATGCCGAGCCGATGGTCTTCAGGCTTTCGCCAAAGTCGATCGAGGTAATGGCAGCGCAATTGATGAAGGCGCAGTCGCCCACGCTTTCCATGCTATCGCCAAGATCGAGAACCGTCAACATCTTACAGTCGGAAAAGGCATATTCGCCGATGCTTTTTACAGTGGTTGGGAGTGCGAAGTTTTCCAATGCTTCACAGTTGGAGAAGGCGTACTCGCCAATGGAAACGGTCTTGTTTCCAAGCGTTACAGACTTCAATGCGGAGCACCAGGAGAACATATAGGGAGGAATGACGGTTACCGAATCGGGAATGTTGACGGTCGTCAACTTTTTGCAACTTTGGAACGCGTATTCACCGATAGAGGTGACACTGTTGGGGATCGTAATACTGGTCAACTCACTGCACTTGATAAATGCGTTTTTGCCGATTTCCTTGACGTTAGAACCGACAACTATCGAGGTGATCTTGCGGTTGTTGGAAAACGCCTTGTCGGCAATGGAGGTAACCGGCTTTCCGCGGTAAACGTCTTCCATAACGACGTCACCAAGTGCCGTACCGCCGCCAATGACCTGATACTCGGTGCGGTTGTTGATCAACTTGTACTTGAGTCCGCTTTCTACCTCGCGCGTAAACTCAAAGCTTACCCAATCCGAGGGCTTTGCCTCCATGTCGGGGTTGAGGGAACGAACGCGGATCGTGTAGTCACCGGGCGCAAGGTATTCAAGCGAGATGTAGTTGGCTTGCGTGGTTTTGGTACGTTCTTCACCGGAAACCTCGATCTCATATGCGCGAACGCCGAGAACGCGTTTCCACTTCAATGTTTGAGAATCCATGTCAAGGCTGAGCGCGGTGGGAGCCTTCGTATCAGCTCCCTTCGCACAAGCGGTGCCAACCAGAACAACGCAGAGAAGGAGTGCGCAAAGCGACAGGATAGAGAGTATTCTTTTCATCGTTTTTTCCTCCTTTAGCTGCGTTTTGCCGACATAGCGGCTTTTGCTTTTTTGTCACGGATAATTTCGTGAGGCCACTTCCACTTGAACTTACGGACTGCAATATCCAGAAGGAAGAGCACGATAAGCGCGATCATGAAAGCGATCTTGGGATCAATGTGTCTGTGGAGATACTTGACTGCGTTTTCAAAGACTTCCCATGCATCCTTCAGAGTCATACCGTTGCCGTCCTCTGCAAGCGTTTGGATCAGCTCCTCGGCGGCGGCTTCATCGTAGAACATATCGTATTCCTTCGAATATGCAAGCGCCTTGTAGGTTACTGCCTCGGCAAGCACGGTTCCGTCGGCACTCTTCTTCTGTGCGTGGATCGTGTGAACACCGGGAGTCTTGACCGCAAAGTTCATCTTGGTATAACCGTCGCTTGCGTTTGCCGTCAGGACTTGTACCAGGGGAGATCCGCCGGCTTCTGCCGCGGGACTGGTAATGGTTACCTCAAGATATTCTCCTTCCAACAACTCGGTAAATACGTTGAGCTGCGTGTTGTAGTTATCGCCTTCGGTTTCAATCTCTACGTCGGAAACACGGATGGGTTCGACGGGGAAGAGATTCCGGACGATGTTGTTGAGAATGAGGTTACCCTCCGGAGTATCGATGAAGTTGGGTGACCATGTACCGTTCAGGTCACACGCAAAGGTACCAACCGTACCGTTTCCGAATTTCCACTGCGAGTATACGGGAGTATATCCGGCAGACAGATATTCGGTTGCACCGTCCTTCAACTTCATACCGTAGAAGCCGTCCAACGTAGGCATATTTTCTTGCAGAACGCCCTCGGTGATGGGAGAAGGAGTCGTAATGATGGGGGTAAAGGTTTCGTAGTTGACGTCCTTGATTTCGGGAGCACTCAGGTCTTGGCGGAGCGCCTCGGGCACGTTTTGGATGTTGGTTACGTCATGGAAGTGATCGTCATCCATACCGGCAAATTCGCGGAGGTCGGTTTTCATGTTCGCCATCGCGGTAGAGGTACATTGAACGCCGACGATGGAAAGGGTAATTCCCATGCTTGCGTTTTCCTGCATCCAACCACGGTAGCGCTCAATCTCACCGTTAACGGCATTGGGCTCACCGTCGGTGATGAGAATGATGTGCTTTCTTTCCACGGAGGTCATCGCGGCAAGTGCCTGACCTGCTTTTTGAAGAGGTGTGGAGAAGATGGTTCCGCCGGGGCCTTCAACGCGCTCGATCGCGGCAAGGATCTTGTCACGTTGCGTACGGGGCGTCAGCTCGATCTCTTCGGTGTACTCATCCGAAAGTGCGATGATACCAACGTAATCGCGCTCGGAAAGCACGTCAAGACAGGCTTCTGCACCCTGTTTAGCGGCAAACAGACGGCTTGTTTCATAGTTGTCGGTTTCGGGATTAAACATAGATCCCGAAACGTCGATGAGGATCATAACCGCTACAGGCGGAGTGTACTCAATGATCTCAACCGGCAGCATCTCCTGATACAGAGAGCCGCGCATATCGTCAACGTCATAGGCGTTTGCCGTCCAGTTCTCGTCGCCGGGATTGGAGTCGTATTCGTTTCCGCAGATGGTGAACAAACCGCCGCCAACGTCGTAAACGTAGGAGTACAGAACCTTATCAAATCCCTCTGGCATATCGTCGTTGGAGATGTTACAGAGAATGACCTCGTCGTAGCTTCTCAATTCCTTAACGGTTTTGGGCATACGTTCAACGTCATCGATCTGAATTACGGTAACGTTCAACTCGTCATCCAACATTCTGGTAAGGGCGGCGGATTCACCGTCGTTGCTTTCCAGAATCAGGATCTTGTTAAAGATTTCGAGATAGATATAGGAGTGGAAGGTGTTGTTCTGCTCAAGTGTGTCGCCGGCACAGGAAAGCTCGAACGACATTTCGTGCAGACCGGGCACGGCAAATTCAAAGGGGATTTTTACCGTTTGAATACCGTTGACCACTTCAATGGGCATGGGCTTGCCTGCGATACCGTTATCGTAGGGGATAATGGTTGCTTCTCCCGCAAAGGAACTCTGGATGGAGAGCGCCACTTCAAAGGACTCGCCAACCTTGATCTTTTCTTCGGGACGCTCCATGCCGATCAGTTGGATCTCGTCATCATTGTTTTTGTTTTCAAAATATACGGTGTCCACGGTGATGCCCATAGCGGCAATCGATTTGATGACATTGGTTGAAAGACCGTCGGTTTCAACCGCGTCACTCAGGAGAACGATGCGTGCGCTTTCGGGACGTTCAAAGAGAGCGGCAGTATATTTCAGTGCGGCTTCGATGTCGGTGCTGCTATCATCCGGCAGAGGTGCCTTGAGATAGTCGGTAAAAATTGTGCTTGCGTTGTTCGTCAGTTCAACAGCGTAAACCGGTTCGCCGTAACCAAAGGTAACGATTCCCAGCTTAAATTTTGAGTCACTGTTTTGAATAACCGACTGAATAAAATCGTTCTTCTTGGTTTCGGCTTCCGAGTTACTGAAGGAAGCATCCACCAAAAGGATCACTTCGTTCTGTTCGTTGGGAAGATCGTAATCAATCGCGATGCCCGCCAACACGGTAATTGCCAGCACCATGATCACGGTATGCAATACCATGGAAACGATGCGGTTTCTCGTGCTGCGGTAACGCTTGTTCAAACGAAAATACGGGATCAACGTCAGCAGCAGCGCCGGTATGAGCAAAAGAAGAAGCCAAGGGTTCGAAAAATTAATTCTAAAGTTTGTCATTTTTTACTTCCTAACTTAATATTGCTCGCGAGTATGCAGCCACCATTCAGCGAATAGGAGCATAACCAGTGCGATTGCGAAATAGAATAACAAATCGGTATTTGCGGATTCCAACTCAACGAAGGTGTACAGTTCCGGCATATCGTCTTCCTGTCGGTTGATATTGCTTTCGAGCTTGGAGATCTTTACGAAGAAGTTCTCGATGATTTCCTCGTTCGAAAGAGGAGTCTGCGTCATAGTATAGCTGCCGGGCGTTACAAGTTGGAGTTGGTTGGGGAACTCGGTGAAGGTTTGGTTCACGTTCGCACCCGAAATTTCCAACTCGTCACTTCTACAGTTAAACGAAATGGTTTCGTTTACGTCAAATACGTAATCTGTAGTGGTAGAGGGCAGGAAATACTCAACGCAATTGTACATCAAAAGCGGGAATTCCAACAAAAGTGCCAGATTGGAGTAGTTCAGGCTGAAGGGCATCAGAACTACCTTTTGATCGGAATCGTTCTTTACCAAAAGCACGGGGTTATCCTCGCAGAAGAGCAGAGGCGTGTATCCGTCGTAGCTGGTAATGGTGGTGTACTTCGTTACCGAAATAGATCCCGGTGTGATCATGTTGAGTAGAGGATGCAGCTCTTCATCACTACCCGAAAGATATTGCTCGGAGTGGAACTGTCTTTCCATACCCATACGGAATCCGCCGTTGGTGGGAACCTCGTCGGGATCCGAGAGGATCACAAGGCCGTCGGTGGGAAGCGTAGAGGGCATTACGTGCTCGTAGATATAAATATCAAAGCCCTCGGTTTCCGGAGTTTCTTCCTTCTTCAACACCTTCAGATCAATGTCCCAACGGTAGCTCAACTTCTCGCGAATAACCTTGAAGGCTACGTCAAAGTAGTTGTTGGGGGCAGAACTGCAGTATTGAATGCGAAGAGGAAGCTTTTGACCGCCGTAGAGATAGAAGGTGTTGTCAATATCCAACGAGTCGTTCTCGCTGATGGTAACGTAAAGATTGTTGAATCCGTAAAGATCCGCGATGTCTTCAACCTCTGTGGGATCAAATACCACGGTGAACGCCGTGTCGTTGGTACAACGCGCGTCTGCCTGCAACTTGATGGTGTCGGTGGTTTCGTTGACACCGTTGATATCACAGTAGACGGTGATGTCTGCGTTCTTGCCGTAGCAAGCGACGTCGATCTCAAAACGGTATTTGTTTTCAAAAGATACTGCACGGACATCGAGAATTGCGGCGTTCCAATCCGAAATATCTCTTATCGGTTTTACAGTTACCTTTCCGGGGTTGATGTATTCGACATCAGTGTAAAGCACAACCTCGACGTTCGGTGTCGTGGTGGAAACCTTTTCGGCAAGCTTTATCGCTGCGTTAATATTTGCATCACCGTAGGTGCAACCGTCCTTGCCTGCGGGATCTACCAGCTTGTTCAGCGCGTCGTAGACCTCGGTGGTGGAATTGGATTGCTGAACGATGAAAGCGGGGGAGGTGTTGGCAAGAATGATAGATACCTTACCGCCTTCCTCAAGAATGAGCGCGTCGGCATCGCGGCGAGCCTCTTCCACTGCCTTTTCAAAGCGCGACTGTCCACCAACGTTTGCCATCATGGAAGCCGATGCGTCGATGATGAGAACCTTTTCGGTGGAGGTGGGCTTTGTGTTGTCAATGAAGGGCTGTGCCAAAATACAGGCCGCAAGCGTGATGATCAGTATCTGACAGAGGAACAGAAGAACGTTTCTCAACTTACTGATCGGAATTTTGTTCTTTTTGTACTTTAAACTCAATTTCCAGACGAACGTACTGGAAATGATTTTGTTTTGGTAATTGGGCTTGATGATGTAAATGATGATCAGAACGATCAAACCTATCAGTCCCAAAAATCCAAGAGGGGTTAACCAACTCATGCCATAATTCCTCCCTTCAGTAATTCTTTAAACAGCATTTTTTCAAGGGGCTGATCGGTGCTAACGGTGATAAAGTCTGCTTCGCGAGAAGCGCAGAACGACTGCATATCTGCATGCATATCCTTCAGAGCCTCTTCGTAGGCAAGCTGATTGGAGCGATTGATCTTAATACGCATATTTTTGGGGTCTTCCAATCCACCCGCCTCGGCGTCAATCAGATTGACACGTCCGCTGTACGAGGGGTCGGTTTCTTCAGGCGTCATAACCTGAATCAGAAGAATCTGCTTCTTTTTGTAGCAGAGATAGTCCACTGCCTTTTTCCAATCGCTATCGGTGAAGAAGTCCGAGATGATAACCGTCAAACCGTCGTTGCTGCCAATATTGGGGCAGGAGGTGATCGCCTTATACAAATCGGTCTCTCCGTCAAACTCAAGGGACTCCAATGCGCTGATGGCGTTGAAGAAGGCTTTTTTACCAACGAGGGTACCAAAATTATCTTCTGCCGCGTCGCCCTTGATCAGCTTAAACGAAACCTTATCCATGTTGTGAACCGAAAGGTAACCGAGAGCCGCGGCAACACCGATGGTGTACTGTGCTTTCTCGGGCATATCCTTTCCCATAGATGCCGAGCAATCCACAAAAATTTGTGTATGCATTTGTCTTTCGTCTGTAAATAACTTCAGGAAGAATTTTTCAAAACGGCTGTACAAATTCCAGTCGATTCTGCGAATGTCATCGCCGAGCATATATTCACGGTAGTCGGCAAACTCTACGGTTTGACCGTAGGTGCGCACGAGGTGCTTACCGCCGAAGAAGCCACCGAGATTT